>JBDLUZ010000029.1:0-23631 GCA_039805045.1 Bacteroidota bacterium
TTCCGTATACGGCGCTTCTTCATCCCAATAGTACCATAAAAAAACTGATATTTGAATTATGCATGTCAGCCCTTTCAAATATTGGGAAAAAAACAAGCTCCTCACCGTGGCTGGACTGATCACCTTCATTGTGATACCCAACCTGTTTTTCAAACCAACCACAAACAAAGCGCATACAAACACCATCCAGGCTAGTTCATCTGCATCACAATGCCAATCGTGCCACCAGGAAATTTACGACTCCTACCTGAAAACTGCCCACAACCTGGATTCCAAACCTGCAACTGCAGCCGGAATCAGGGGAAGCTTTCATCGTGATAGCAATATATATGCATTCAACCAGTTCATGCAGGTAAGCATGTTAAAGGAAGGCAATCGCTTTGTTCAGTCTGCCCGTTTCAACCAGGAAGAAATGCAAAAGCAGTATTTCGATATCGTAATAGGATCTGGAAGAAAAGGGCAATCCTATTTGTATTGGAAAGGAAATCAGTTGTTTCAGCTCCCAATTTCCTATTTTACAGCAACAAACAGCTGGACTAACAGTCCGGGCTTCCCCGCTTACCCTTATTTCGAACGACCGGTTCCATTGAATTGTCTTGAATGCCACAGCAGTGCCGCCAAGAAAGTAACTTCTGGTGATGCGATTAATGCCTATGATAAAGCCTCTGTTATGCTTTCCATTAACTGCGAACGCTGCCATGGTCCATCGAAAGAACATATAGACCACCACACGCTTAACCCAGGCGAAAAAGAAGGTCAATTTATTGTAAATCCTGCCAACCTTGCAACCAGGGAAATCAGGATGGATGTTTGCGCCGTTTGCCATTCGGGTATCAGGCAACACAAAAGGCCCCCATTCAGTTTCAAACCCGGCATGTCTCTTAAAGACCATTCAGTGGGTTTGCCGGTCAGCAACAACCCAGATACGCTTGATGTTCATGGTAACCAATACGGACTACTTGCTGCAAGTGAATGTTACAAGTCGTCTGTTGAAATGGATTGTTCCAGTTGCCACAATGTACATCGCGAGGAGGTAAACAATCCCGCTTTGTTCTCTTCCAGATGTATGACCTGTCACAGTGCTGAAAAGAAAACCTTTTGCACGCTGCAAACAGATCAAATCAATCTTGCAGAGAACTGTATAGACTGCCACATGCCTGTACTTCCATCCCGGAAAATACAACTCAGTACTGCAGCTATTAAAAAAATACAATCTGATAGCATCCGGACACATTTTGTATCGATATATCGGGAACAAACGAAAAAAATCCTGGAAAGAACAAACTTGAAGTAATTTTGTATTTAGAACACATGATGACTGAAGAAACAATCAAAGAGCAGGTAATAGAAAAACTCAAGACTATTTTTGATCCCGAATTACCTGTTAACATCTGGGAGCTAGGCCTTATTTATGAAGTGAATATTGTGCCCATTAAAAATGTTCAGGTAATCATGACATTGACTGCGCCTAATTGTCCGGCTGCGCAAACACTCCCTCATGATGTTGATCAAAAAATCAGAGAAATTGAAGGGCTGAATGATGTTTTTGTAGAAATTACCTGGACTCCAGCATGGACCAAAGATCGCATGAGTGAAGAGGCAAAACTCGAACTGGGATTTTTGTGATTCATTTTTAAGAAAAATAAGAAAGGCGTAACTTGTATTCAAATGCAGCCATTCTTATTGCTATCCACAGAACCCTTGCAAACAGGGCTTTTGCACCCCCTGATTGTTCATTTTCCGATAGGAATAGTCTACTTCATGCTGCTGTTATCCCTCATGCCGCAAACGTTGCGGAACAGCTTGAAGCCGGCAACTTCAATTGGATTGCTTACCGCATCGGTATCCGCTATTCTGGCATCTATCACCGGCTATCTGCTTTCGAGGTCAGGAGAGTATGATACAGCTGCCGTAGTGCAACACCTGTGGAGTGGCATCATAACCGGAATATTGTTGTTAATCGCCTGTTTTATTAAGAAATTCCAACGACAATTAATCTGGATATCAGCCATATCATTGACTGTTACCGGACACTGGGGAGGTGAATTGACACATGGATCCGGTTACCTGAATAAAATTTTTGGTGCAGCAACAACGGACTTGGTACAGGAGCAAACTGAAATTCAAAGTTCAGCAGACACCACTCTTGCCCTCTCGCCAACGGCAAATAAAACCGAAAAATATTCACCATATCAGACGACCATTGCACCGATCCTGAAAGCAAACTGCTATTCCTGTCATTCCTCTCTGAAAAAAAAGGGGGGATTGCGACTTGATAACGAACAATGGATAAAGGCAGGAGGGAAAAATGGTTTAATCCTCGTACATGGCAACCCGGGAAAAAGCACGATCTATACACACCTCAGGTTACCACTTGAAGATGAAAAGCACATGCCTCCAAAGGGCAAAAAACAATTGCATACAGGAGATATAAACGCTATTTTTCAATGGATTCAGCTGGGAGCTCCATTTGGAGAGATTGACGTTAATGTTGAAAAAGTGATTGTCCGAAACACAGAAGTGGCCATGGTTTCAGTGCAAGAAACCGAGCAGGAAAAAAGCAAACAGCCCATTCCATTAAAATACTTACCACTTCCTGAGGCCGATTCAGGACTGATTCAATCGCTCATTAACATGGAAGCGGTTGTCCGTAACGATCCCAACAGAATCAATGGTTTGTACATCAATCTGGTTAACATCAAAAAAATAACACCAGAAATTATACAAAACTTATCCGGACTAAAAGAACAAGTTATAGCATTGAAACTCAATGAAATCAAACTGGAATCAGATGAACTTCAGTTTTTGTCGGAACTCAAACACTTGAATACCCTTCAGCTTTCCGGAACTAATTTAACAGATGCCGGATTAATGCAGATAAAAGATCTTCCTGATTTACAAAACCTGAATCTTTATGGCACACAGGTTACAGACCAATCCCTTGAGGTAATCGGACGATTAAAAAATATCAGGACAATAAACCTTTGGAATACACGCATGACTCATACTGCAATAAGACAATTCAGCAAACAACATCCGGAGATTTTACTGGAATTTGGAGAGCTGACACTCAACAAAACCGATTCACTGCAAAAGCAATAGCATGAACCTATTTAAAACCATATCAGCTGTTATCACAATAATCATGCTCAGTGCAGCGATCCTTTCTGCACCGCCTTCATTGCCCCCTGATGTGGCAGAAGCCCTAGCTAAAATCAACTTTGAACCTGACTACAACCAGCACATAAAACCCATCCTGTCAGACAAATGCTTCGCCTGCCATGGTCCGGATAAAGCCAAACAAAAAGCAGGACTCCGCCTTGATGAATCTACAGCTGCGTATGCCCCTTTACCGGAAAGCCCAGGCAAAACAGCGATTAAACCCGGCAATATCTGGAAGAGTGAACTTGTTTACCGCATCATATCGAAGGATCCGGAATACATCATGCCCACGCCTGCTTCTCACCTGAGTTTGAACGCAGATGAAAAAGCATTGCTGGTGAGGTGGATTGAGCTTGGTGCAGTTTATCAACCACATTGGGCTTTTGTTAAACCAATAAAAAAAGAAGTTCCCTCCAAACAAAATCTTGCTTATTCAAGCAACCCAATTGACCAGTTTGTGATTGCCCGGTTACAGTCCAAAAACCTCAAACCCTCGCCCAGGGCATCCAAAGAATTACTACTCAGGAGACTAAGCTTTGACATAACCGGATTGCCTCCGGCACCTGAAGAGCTGGATCGCTTTCTGCAAGACAATACACCTGATGCGTATGAAAAACAAGTTGAACGCCTATTGCAATCTGTTCATTACGGCGAGCGTATGGCTGCAGATTGGCTTGACCTGGCAAGGTTTGCAGACACCTACGGGTATTCGGTTGACCGGTACAGGGATATGTCGCCCTACCGCGACTGGGTAATCAATGCATATAACAGCAATAAGCCCTACGACCGGTTCATTCATGAGCAACTGGCGGGAGACCTGATGCCCAATCCAACTAAAGACATGCTTGTTGCTACAGCTTTCAACAGGCTTCACCAGCTGAATATGGAAGGCGGTATTGTAGAAGAAGAATTTCAGACTGAATATGTGCTCGATAGGACCAACACATTTGGGGAAGCATTCATGGCCATGTCTGTAAGCTGTTCTCGCTGCCATGACCATAAGTATGACCCAATTTCTCAGCAGAATTATTATCAGATGTCTGCATTCTTTAACAACGTGTTGGAGGCAGGACAAATTTCCTGGAACAATGATATGCCAACCCCTACCCTGCTTTTACCTAATCAGGAACAGGAAAAAAGGATGGATTCGCTGAAGAGACAGATAGCGCTGCAGGAACAACTATTTGAAGAGGAACGAAAAATTGCAGCCAGCCGGGCAGAAGATTGGCTGAAAAATGCAACAGATACAGCAATTTTTATGGGTATAAGGCCCGGGAAAGGACTGATAGGCTTTTACAGCCTCAATAATACTCTCCAAAATGAGCTCGATACCAATATGCGAGGCGTGATGAAACATGATGCTGGGGCAACAGGCGACAAACCCCTATTTGTCAAAGAAAGAGGCGAACAGGTGCTTCAGCTCAATGGCGATGTTTACCTCGATTTGAGTCCGGCTGGCGTTTTCAATGCTGCCCAACCTTTCACCGTAGGCATGTGGCTATGGATTCCCCAAACCCTGCAAGATGGCGTCATCTTTCACAAGAGTGATGGGGAAAGACTCTATAATTTTAAGGGATTTAATGTTTCGCTGAAAAACAAGCGACTGGAAATCACAATGGCACATGCAGCGCCATCCAATGCTATTATCAAAAGAGCACTCAAAGATGTTCCACGAAACCAATGGTTGCATGTAAGCCTTTCTTATGACGGGATGGGAAAAGCGGCTGGTTTTCAGCTGTTTCAGCAGGGTGAAGAAGTTCTGATGGAAACCATCATTGACAAATTGTATAAAGACATTGTCTTTTACAGAAAAGAGGAACCCGGATTACAGATTGGCGGATGGTGGCGAGGCACAGGATTTACAGGTGGCAAAGTGGATGATATTATCATTTATGACAGAAAACTCGAACCTTTTGAGATAGCCCTGCTGTCTGGTAAAAAAATGAATAGCACACAGGCCTCTTCATCAACAAAAGCCTTTCCTGCGATTGATTTGAAAAATGCATATTATGTCAATCAGGAAGATAGCCTCGTTGCAAAGACCAGGAGGAAACTGCTAGACACCAAAGCCGAATGGTATGCTGCGGTCAAAGATGTGAAACAAGTTATGGTGATGGAAGAAACACCAGGTGTAAAACAGACCTATCTTTTAAACCGCGGACAATACGACCTGAAAGGTGAAAAAGTTTACCCAGGAACACCTACCTCCATTTTACAATACCCCACAACATTCCCCAAAAACAGACTGGGATTAGCACGCTGGCTTACAGACCCATCCCATCCCCTAACGGCAAGAGTAGCTGTAAACAGGCTCTGGCAACAGTTTTTCGGAACCGGATTGGTTAAAACCAGCGAAGATTTTGGAAACCAGGGTGAGATGCCCAGTCACCCTGAATTATTAGACTGGCTTGCAGTTCAATTCATGGAATCGGGATGGGATATCAAAAAAATGATACAGCTTATTGTAACCTCCAAAACCTATCAGCAGGATGCATTTGCCAGTCAGGCCTTGCGTGAACAAGATCCTGAAAACAGACTGCTCGCAAGAGGACCATCCAAACGCCTTACTGCAGAAATGCTGCGAGACCAGGCATTGGCAGCCAGTGGACTAATTAACAGAAAAATTGGAGGAGAAAGTGTTAAACCCTATCAACCTGCCGGTCTTTGGGAAATAAACAGCATGCAGTACCGGGCAGACAGCACCGAAGCCATGTACAGGAGAAGTGTTTATGTGGTGGTAAAGAGATCAGTTCCCTTCCCCACTCTGGCAGCCTTTGATGCCTCAGAAAGAAGCTCTTGTTTATCCAGAAGACAACAAACAAATACACCCATACAGGCATTGGTGACACTCAATGATCCAGCCTATGTTGAAGCAGCCAGAGCACTTGGAGCTCAGTCCGCCTCATTAAAAGACACGACATTGATGATTCAGTCCATGTTCAGAAAACTAACAGCACGGTATCCTAATGAGCGGGAATTGTTAATCCTGAAAAAACTGCATAACAGTGAATTACAGAAATTCAGCAACAACCCCGAAAAAATGAAAGGCTGGAATAAAACCGGAATTTTCAAAACCGGCATGGATAATCCTGCCCTGCTTGCAGCAAATACAGTCGTGGCAAGCACCATCATGAATTCAGATGCCTCAATCACCAAACGATAACCATGGGAGCACATCAACCTGAAAAAAGAATTTTACATGGGGATTTCACTCACTTGTACCATGCCATGGACAGGAGAAATTTCCTCAATAAGACTGCCATGGGGATGGGAGCGATGGCTTTACAGCAATTACTTTCACCCCTGCAGACACAGGCACAATCACTGGAAGAAACAATCCTGAACGCACTGCCAACCATTGCGCCAAAGGCAAAAAAAGTGTTGTACCTTTTCATGGCAGGCGGACCATCACAGTTTGAAACTTTTGACTATAAACCGAAGCTCAGGGAACTCTATTCCACCAATCTCCCAGATTCAATCAGAAAAGGTCAGCGCCTAACAGGCATGAGTGCCAATCAGTCGGCCCTGCCTGTAGTTCCATCTCTGTATGATTTCAAAAGATATGGCAAAAGCGGAACCTGGGTAAGTGAGATATTGCCATACACAGCTCAGGTTGTGGATGAATTGTGCGTCATCCCCTCAATGTTCACAGAACAGATCAACCACGATCCGGCCATCACTTTTTTCCAGACCGGCCACCAGCTTCCCGGCAGGCCATCTATCGGATCTTGGCTTAGTTATGGACTTGGATCAGAAAATAAAAACCTACCCGCATTTATCGTTCTTGTCTCCAAGGATGCTTCCAAGGATCAACCCTTGTATTCCAGGCTCTGGGGTAATGGCTTTTTACCTTCAGAGCATCAGGGCGTTCAGTTTAGGTCTGGTAACGACCCCGTATTATTTCTACAAAACCCGGAGGGTTATGATGGGAATGACAGAAGAGAGATGCTTGATCACCTGAAACAACTGAATGAATTGCAGCAGGAAAGCTGGGGTGATCCTGAAATCAATGCCCGCATCTCACAGTATGAAATGGCCTTCAGGATGCAAACAGCTGTTCCCGAAATCATGGATACCACCAAAGAGTCTGATGAAGTATTTAACCTTTATGGGCCATCCAGCAGAGATAAGGGCAGTTTTGCAGCCAATTGCATCCTGGCAAGAAAGTTGCTCGAAAAAGATGTACGTTTTGTTCAGTTATACCACCAGGGGTGGGACAACCATGGCGGTCTCCCCGATAATATCAAACACCAATGTAAACAAATCGACCAGCCCACTGCTGCGTTGATAACCGACCTGAAGCGTAGGGGTATGCTGGAGGACACCCTTGTAATCTGGGGTGGTGAATTTGGAAGGACTGTTTATTCCCAGGGCAAAGTTTCAAAAACTGATTATGGAAGAGATCATCATCCAAGGTGTTTTACCATGTGGATGGCCGGTGCGGGAGTAAAGAAAGGCATCACCTTTGGGCAGACTGACGAGTTCAGTTACAATATCGTCAAAGACCCCGTGCATGTGCATGATTTTCACGCTACACTTTTGCACCTGATGGGGATTGACCATGAGCAACTTACCTACAAGGTGCAGGGACGCAGATTCAGGCTAACGGATGTGCATGGAAACTTGGTGAAAGGGATTCTTTCCTGATCAAAGATTTCCTTTCTTCAACTCTTCTGCGGCATGATTTGCAGCCCGTGCTGTGATGGCCATGAAGGTGAGTGAAGGATTCTGTGTACTGGTGGAGGTCATACATGCCCCATCCGTAACAAATACATTTTTACAATGATGCAATGCATTCCATTTGTCCAACAGTGATGTCTTCGGATCATACCCCATCCTGACACCGCCCATTTCGTGGATATCCAAACCCGGGGCCTGTTTGCTATCGTGCTGCCTGATATTTGTGCAGCCTGCCTTCTCCAGCATTTCAGAGCCCACCTGCAGGAAATCCTGCATCGACTTCACATCGTTATCATCGTAATCAATTGAAAAATTAAGCAATGGTACGCCCCATTTATCCTTTTTATCCTTGCTGAGGGAAACCCTGTTGGCAGCTTTGGGTATGGTTTCACCCTGCATCATCATGGAAACAGACCAAGGACCAGCCTCGGAGAGCGCCTCCTTTAGACCAATACCTATTTCTTCTGAAGTTCCCCTATCCCGTCCTGCGCCAAAAAAGACCATGTATCCTCTCAAAAAATCTGTTTCCTGCTTGTGTACATTCCTGAAATTAGGCATCATAGGCTGTGTGGGCCTGCGGCCATAATAATACTTATCTGCCGGTCCATCAATATCCGCTGAAACCGTACCCCGGTAATTGTGAAAAGCAATGTACTGTCCGAGTAAACCATTATCATTCCCCAATCCGTTTGGAAATCTGGCAGATGTTGAATTCAGCAGAATCAGGTTGGTATTGAAACAAGCGGCATTGACAAAAATGATTTTTGCAAAAAACTCAGTTGCCTCACCAGTAAGGGTATCAATCACCCGAACACCTGATGCCTTTCCAGCTGTTTCATCATAGATGATGGATTCAACCACGGATTGCGGACGGAGTGTCAGGTTTCCCGTTCTCGCAGCCCAGGGTATGGTAGTGGAGTTGGCATTGAAATATCCTCCGAAAGGACATCCCCGCTCACAAAGACTACGGGCCTGACATTGCCCCCGCCCCTGCTCGATATGGATAGGTCTTGGCTTTGTGAGATGTGCGCAGCGACCCTGCACAACATGACGGTCTTTGAATGATGCCATGATTTTTTGGGCAATATCCTTTTCTACACAATTCATTTCCCAGGCCGGCAGGTAATCGCCATCCGGAAGTGTATCCAGTCCGTCACGGTTTCCGGAAATCCCTGCAAAATCCTCCACATGCGCATACCAGGGTTCCAGGTCTGCGTAACGGATGGGCCAATCTACGGCAAAACCATCGCGTGCAGGTCCTTCAAAATCATATTTACTCCAGCGCTGGGTTTGTCTCGCCCAAAGCAGGGATTTTCCACCAACCTGATAACCCCGTATCCAGTCGAACGGCTTTTCCTGCACATAAGGATGCTCCTGATCCTTTACAAAGAAGTGTTCTGTAGATTCATTGTAAGCATAACACCTGGAAACCACCGGATTTTCAGATGCATCAGCATAAGGCATTTTCAGGTGATGCGGAAATTCCCATGGTGCTTGGGTTGCAGTTGGATAGTCTTTTAGGTGTACGACATCCTTACCTCTTTCCAGTAAAAGTGTTTTCAATCCTTTTTCACACAATTCTTTAGCAGCCCAGCCTCCGCTGATACCTGATCCAATAACTATGGCATCGTAGGTATGAGACAGTTTACCTTTTCCCTGAATATTGACCTGAGCTGAATCTTTTCGCATTATTTATAAGTTTAACCCAGCTACAAGTTACGACTTCTTCCATTTTGATGTACTTTTCGCCAAAAAGGATATGGATAAGGTTTTGCTTGTTATTGCTCCGCAAGTTTTTCGCGATGAGGAACTGTTTGAAACCCGTGAAGAGCTGGAGAAAGCAGGTTTTGAAACAGTTATTGCAAGCACTGCTAAAGGAATTTGTACAGGCAAACTCGGCGGAGTGGCAGAAGCTGCCATCAGTATTGAAGATGCCAGATCTTCCGATTATCAGGCCATTGTTTTTGTGGGAGGCATGGGCAGTCAGGTCTATTTTGAGCACCCTGAAGCACATGATCTTGCATGGGAGATGTACGCAGATGGAAAAGTTGTAAGCGCGATTTGTGCAGCCCCCGTGATTCTGGCCAAAGCAGGATTGTTGAAAGACAAGAAAGCCACAGTCTATCCCGACCATGAATATACCCTCAAACAATATGGTGCAATTTACACCGGTGAAGCTGTAACAGTTGACGGGAATATCATCACTGGAAACGGACCTGAAAGTTCAAGGGCTTTTGGGCAAGCGGTTGCCAAGCAAGTTTTAGAGGGTGTTATTTATTCATCTATTCGCTCTGCAAGTGCTTTCATATGAAGACTAATTAGTCCTTTGTTGCATGCACAAAAGCAGCCCTTACGGGAGAAGGTGCTGGCTTTCCTTTGATGCCTTGCCAAAGAATTTCATTCATAATCAAGTCAGGAACCTTGTCCTCCTTGCTCCAATCAAACTTCTCAGAAAGTTTTGACACAGCTGTTTTTGAGGAATTCACTTCGCCCAAATTCACGTTAGATTTTAAGTGAAAGAAAGGCGAAAAATCAGGCTCATTTGTAAAAGACCTCCACATTGGGGTGGCTGCAGCATCGTATTGCGTCATTGGAGGCAATCCCAAAATAAGTTCCATGGTCCTTAACATGCCTGAAGTGGTGTATAAGGTATGGTCAACAAATTTTCTTTTTACAAAAGGGCCAATTATATAGGCTGGACTTCTATGTGCATCAACGTGATCAGGTCCATTTTGTGCATCATCTTCTAAAATGAAAACAACACTTTCTTTCCAAACAGAACTTTTGCTCAAATGATCTATGAACATACCCACCGCAAGGTCGTTGTCAGCCACATGCGCAAACGGTGTTGGACGCCCTTCACGCATGCCTTCTGTATGATCATTGCCCAGACGAATGGTAGAAAACTGAGGAACTGCATTAATGGCTATCAATGAATCGAAATCACGCTTCCACTGTTGAACACGCATGGTATCCATCACCTTCAATCCATAAGGTGCGAAAACAGCGGAATGTCCTTTTAACGATTCTAGCCTAGGCTTGGTTCCAAAATCATCGGCAACAAATTCTCCATAAGAACGATAGCTTAAGTTATGCTTAGCACACAAATCCCAAATAAAACCATCTTTGTTGTTTCCTATTTTGAGCGTACCTGAAGTACCGTGAGTGCCTCCTTTACTGCCATAAGATGCTGGCCAGTTTTTTTCTACATAATCATTGGCATAAGCCCCCATGCTCCAATTATGTCCGTCTGCACTCACTTCAGCATCAACATAAAAATTATCAAGCAAAACAAAATCATTGACAATTTTGTGCTGGTTGGGTGTATAATACTCCCCGAAAAGTAATAAGGATGTGTCTCCGTTCCCTCCTTTTACATCACTCAATACCTGATCGTAGGTTCTGTTTTCTTTGATGATATAAAAAACATATTTGATGGGGGATTTCTCACCAACTTTCATGGGGATGGGATTGCCAACAGCACCTTCGGCAAGCAATTCCTTTGACTTAGTATAAGGTGTGTTTTTATAAACAGCTTTTGTGAAAATAGACAACTGCTCAGTAGATGGAACATCAATAATACTCAATGTACCCTTAAACAAAGAACCAATATATTGAACGGCAGCAGGTTTGGTGCTATCACCCAAATGACTCAAAACAACTTGTGCTTTGTTGATGGGATTAGGGCCATAAGGATTGGCTGATGAAGAAAGTCCTTTACCATTAGTGACATACACTTTTTTACCCACTACTTTAACGTTTGTAGGATACCAACCCACAGGAATAAACCCTTTTGATTTGCTTTTGGAAACGACAGATACATCAAAAACGGCGAGACAGTTGTTGTCAGCATTGGCAATGTACAAGGTTTTTTCATCCTCCGTTAGGGCAATACCGTTGGTGGTAGAACCGCTTGGTGAAGAAGGAAACAAGGCTACGTTCAACGTTTCAACAACTTTACTAGTCTTTATATCGATAACAGAAACGGTATTGTCTTGTGAATTAGCTACATAAAGCAAGCTGCCATTTTTAGTAAATAATAGTTCATTTGGATGATCTCCAACTGGAATTGAATTCGTTATTTTTCCGGAGATTACATCATACACCAATACTTTTTGATCGCCCCACAAACTGATGTATAGTGTATTCTTGTTGGGAGATAATTTGCAAGCATAAGCTTCAGCGCCGAGGTCAATTTTATTCAGCAGCATCTTGGAATTGACATCAAAAACAAAAAGGCTTTTACCCTCTTTGGAAACAACGAAGAGTTTATTATTGATTTTCTCATCAATATCCAATCCAGCCGTACCTATTTGCACAGGCCAAGCTTTGCCAAGCACAAATTTATCAATAAGTTGAAGTTTGTTGTTGATTATGGCATATTTATTCACCAGGTTGTCATGGCCACCAGAAACATAAAGCGATTGATCATCGTCGCCAAAAGCCAATCCATACCAAGCTTTTGCAATTGTTATGCTGTCAACTTTTTTCCCAGAGGCAATATCAATGAGATCAATTGAATGGGTACTTTGACCGTTGTTGGTTACCGCCATCAATTTTTTATTGTTGCTCACCACCAGGTTCAACGGAAGATCACCAAGGTCGATTTGTTTACCAACGGGAGTTAAAGACCAACCGTTTGGCAACATCAATCTTTTCTGATTAAGTTGCTCTAAAGATTGGGCAACAATCATGTTATTTGAAACACAAAGAATGAATGATAAGAAGAGGACGCTTATTCTTTTTTTCATATACTTGTTTATGACTATCCAATTTGGGACCAATTTCGGATTAAAATGATGACTTCGACAGCAAAGTGTTTGAAATATTTATTTAAAAAGTTTTGAAAAGGAAATTACATTTCAAAAAATCAAATCAAAGAAAACCTAATTTGAATAAAATTACTGAAGCCAGATTAAGGAAATGTGGTGAAAAGAAAAAGAAATTGTGAAGGAAATGGAGGATGTATTGAAGGTTTGTTTGGGTACAGATTGAAGTAAGGATTCCGTTGAAATTGACCCACTTTGAAGATTCTAGGTTCATACTGAATTGACAGCCAATACAGGAATTTTTAGGAACAAAATTTCGCAATCAATATGGCAAACAATGCAATTAACATGAGTAAACTCAGACAAATTCAATTATTTTTTTGAAGGTGTTTTTTTCATATATTTGCAAATCGCTACAGTTCCTGACTAGATCATATCTTTGATAGTGCTGTTATCGGAAGTTGAGTAAAATTATTTGAAGGGGAATTAGCTCATTTGGTAGAGCGCTTGCATGGCATGCAAGAGGTGACCGGTTCGAATCCGGTATTCTCCACAGAGTTCTAACTCCCAAATTCCAGTTTCGTTGTATAATCAAACAACATCCGATTCACTTCTTGGTAGTTTGTACAGGCAATTCAATTTTCAACTTGAGCTTTTTTATACTCAGGCCTCGATAAAAGGAACGGTATGAAAGCCTTAAATGCATCATCATCTTTCCAGAAGACTGGCGCAGGGTCAGGATTTGCCAATCCTCCTTCATAGTCTTTACCGCCAATACTGCATTCTACAGACTTATTCCATTGCTCAAATGACGCAATAAGCCTGGCTGATATTTCTGGGTGGCTGATAATAAGATTGTCTTTTTCGAGCGGATCATTTTCAAGATTATATATCTCAAAAAAACTGTTATTAGCTTTGGATTTCACCAGTTTCATATGCTTGTCAATGAAAGCTGCTTTGCCCTGGTATCTGAAACCTATTGGTTTCAGTCTTTCAAGAAGATCCTCCTGAAATAAGCCTTTTAAACTTATGCCATCCATTGGATAACCTTTAGGCTCCTGAGGCAGATCAAGAATATCAAGTATTGTTGGATAAATATCCATTGTCACAGATGGAAATGACGAAATACGAGGTATAATCGTTCCGGGCCATTCAATGATACAAGGCACTCTTATACCACCCTCATATACTTCCCCTTTAAAGCCTTTCAGTCCCCCTGAAACATCACTACCAAACTCTTTGACTCCGCCATTATCACTATTGAACCAAAGGATGGTATTATCCTCAAGATCAAGTTTCCTCAATCCGCTTCTGAGTTTCCCTACTGCACGATCAACCTCAATAATTTCACCATAATGATGGGCTATTGAGGAATCTAATTTCTTGAATTGTTTGTAATCTCTTTTATCGGCATGCCACGGACCGTGTGGACTGCTAAGCCAGATTACCTGAAATACAGGTTTGCCTTTCTTATTTTCTGACTTTAAATACGCTAGCGCCTCATCAACAAGCAATTCTGAAGTATTTCCAGTAAATGCTTCAAAAACACCATTCCTACTTAAGAGCGGATTGGTATCAAAATAATTGGTTGAAGACAGCCAGTAGTCAAATCCAAAAAAACCAGGATTCCTTTTATCAGTAGCAAGAATAGGAACCCCTGGTCCTTTTAAACCGTCAAGATGCCATTTTCCAAAATGTGCGGTACTGTACCCAGTCTTTTGAAGTGCCTGGGCAATAGTCTTTTCCTGCAATCTCATTGGATACCCAACCGAATAAACTGCAGAGCGGTCGTTTGTCCTGCCAGTAAGCACACTACTTCGAGTTGGGGAGCAGACTGGTGCCCCAGCATAAAACCTATCGAGTCTAAGTCCTGATCTGGACATCTCATCAAGATGAGGTGTTTTCAATACAGGGTGACCATAGTACCCAACCTCGCCATAACCCTGGTCATCACTCATTATAAGGATGATGTTTGGCTTGGATTTTAAACGTATTTGTTCATTTGAATGCTGTAAACTCCAAAACCCAGCAATGAGGTAAAATAATTGAATGATCAAAAACAAAAAAAGATTCATCTTTTAATCAGTTGCAACAATTGAAAACTCCTATTGGCATACTGATGAATTCTACCTACGATAACCACCACCGCCGCCGCTGTATCCGCCGCCGCCGCCGCTACCGTAACCACCACCTGGAGGCCTGCGGTTTCCACCACCACCACTTGGCGGCCTGTCTTCAGCAGCCTTCACAACAAGAGGTTTTTTGCCCAAGTTAATATCATTGAGGTTCTCAATGGCGTCCATCGCTTCTTCACGGACCGGCATATCAACGAAACCAAATCCCCTGCTTTTTCCTGTTTCTTTATCCATGGCCACTTTGGCAGTTTTCACCTGTCCAAACTTTTCAAAGATCTCCATGAGCTCGGCATCATCAAGATCATAAGGAAGTCCAGCGACAAAAATGTTCATAAAATCAAATTTTAATGAAGATAACGAGATTTTATGATTATAGACAACACTGGTAAATCACTAACTTCATATTTTTAATTTAGGTTAAACAAAATAACCGATAAACTGCAAAATGCAATTTTTCACCAACGAATACGACTTCATGTTCAACAGGTTGTTACCGCAAATGCTGACGGCAACACTCTGTGGTGGCATTGTTGGATATGGCCGTGAAAAAAGACATAAACCAGCAGGTTTTAGAACCCTTATACTCATTTGCGTGGGTTGCACATTGTATAGCTCCATAGGGTTTTATATTTCTGAAAAAATGCCGAATATTGATCCAACCAGGATAATCGGACAGATTGCAACTGGGATAGGCTTTTTAGGTGCCGGTGCTATAGTAAAATCAGATCAAAAAGTTACAGGTGTAACCACAGCTGCATTCATCTGGGCCATGAGTGGCATCAGTATACTCATAGGCAGTAATATGTACCTGATTCCGGTAACCGTAACCCTTTTCCTTGTTTTCATTACCTGGTTGTTTGAAAAGTTTGAAGACAGATTACACCGCGACCACAGCCATGAATAAAATAATTTCAACCAGAAAATATACTACATGAAACAATCCTTTCAAGCCAGGCTGGGTGTAACCCTTGCCACAACTGGTTGCGGACTCCTTAGCCTGGTGATTGCCTTTGGCAATATGACCGACTACGGCACCAATTTTGAATTTGTAAGGCATGTGCTAATGATGGATACCCTATTCCCAAACAGCACTGTAACATACAGGTCAATGCAACAGCCCCTGCTTCATCATGCAGCCTATATCGCCATTATTGCCACAGAAGCGATCATGGCATACTTTCTGCTCAACGGAGGCTATGCACTTATCAAATCCATTAAATCTGGACCTGAAGCATTCCAGGCAGCTAAAAAAAATGCTTATACTGGTATTTCCATTGGCATTTTACTGTGGTTTATCGGATTCATAGTTATTGGCGGGGAATGGTTCAGCATGTGGCAGAGTCAGTCGTGGAACGGATTGGGCAGCGCTGACCGTATCATCACTTTTTTTATGCTGACTTACCTCTCCTTACTGATTTCAGAATAAAAAACCATCTTCCTGTTTCCCGGAAGATGGTTAGTGTATTTTTTTATGAGGCCTGATCAGGCTGAGTTTCGTCCTGCATTGATGATACCAAATGAGCAACGCATCACCAGCTTCTCATAACTCTTGCGCAGTGTTTCCGGCAGATTTTTCTCCTCCATTTCCCTGACCTTGGAAATAGCAAACTGCTGAATGGTAAGTAGCGGTAAAACAATCTTCTCCCTCATCTGGATAGACAGCTGGTCTATTGGATAATTTTCCATCAGCTCAGTTTTTCCGGATAACATCAGCACATAACGCTTTGAAAGTGCGTATTCCTCCTGTATATCACGCCACAATTCACCATAAAGCGGGTGATCCCGAAGAAATGCTGTTAGTGGGAAAAAGCATTTTTTCATCGCCATTTCACAGTTATCCATCAATGTTCTGAAGAAAGCTGATCTGGCATACAAGGCACGCAATTCAGGCATCCGACCCTGCGACTCCAGTGTTCTCAGTGCAGTGCCAACGCCATAATAACCTGTTACATTTTGCTTAAGCTGACTCCAGGCGCCTACAAAAGGTATAGCTCGTAGATCAGACAGCGTAAGCTTACCCTGGGCTCCTCTTTTAGCAGGACGACTGCCAATATTTGTTGCAGCATAGAACCGAAGCGGACTCACATGCGTAAGGTATTCCATGAAAGATGGGTTATTCTTAAGCGCCTCATATGATTTCAGACTTTCTTCAGCAAGTGCGTGAAGCAACTCTTCTTCCTGTGTACTGAAAGTGCTGGCTCCGGAACCAAAAAGTTCACTACCTAATCCCGCATGAATCAGTTGTTCTATATTAAACTGAGCGGCATCAATTGTACCAAAGTTAGAACTGACTGTTTGTCCCTGAACGGTGAGTTCTATTTCCTTATTGGCGATGTCACTGCCCATGGAAGCATAAAACTTGTGCGTTTTACCACCACCCCGGGCAGGCGGACCACCACGGCCATCGAAAAAGACTACTTCAACGCCATATTTGGCTGAAATCGCAGACAGCTCTTTTTTTGCTTTGAAAATGCTGTAATTCGCCATCAAATAACCGCCATCCTTTGTACCATCACTGAATCCAAGCATGACAGTCTGCTTGTTGCCCCGGCGTTTCAGGTGATCTCTGTATACTGGAAAGGCATACAACTCCTGCATCACATCAGCGGCATTACGCAGGTCATCAATGGTCTCAAACAACGGAATGATATCCACCGCAATGGCATCACGCCTGCAACCCGCCGCAACAAAAAGTCCGAAGACCTCAAGAATGTCAACAGCACTGTTACACTGACTGATGATGTACCTGTCGCAACCAGGCTTGCCATTTCTATCCTGAATGGTACGGATAGCCCGGATGGTTTCAATGGTATCTTTTTCAATAAAATCAGCATCCGCAGGTATATCAACTGCTGTAGCAAGCGAGGAAAGCCATTCCATTTTTTCTGGTGTGGAAAGAAGTGCATAATTGCCCCTCCCCTGCCATCCACAAATGGCCCCGATAACCCGCTCATGAATTGAACTATCCTGACGGATGTCAAGCGTAGCAAAATGAAGTCCGAACAGATGCACCTTATGAATCAGTGATTCAAGCATATTCAGAAAAAGTCCGTTGTGGCTGTGGATTATTATCTCCCTGATGGCATTGAGTTGTTCGAGTATGTAAGATACCTTAAGATCTGCATGGTATCCCGGGATAAAAATATTGTCGTACAGCTTTTTTTCCAGCTCTTGCAAGCGGACTTCAACACCATCAAAAGTGAGTCTGCGTCTTAATTTTCGGATATCCAGGTAATAACACTTGATGATACTTCCACGCAATGCTTCTGCAACTTTCAGGGTAATATCTGCAGTTACAAAAGGATTGCCATCCCGGTCTCCTCCCGGCCAGAATCCCATACGGATAACTGGATTTTCCTCATTGTATGAATCCCGAAACTGGGAAACAAGGGTATTGACGATACGTCCGCTCGACTGGTAAAAGACATTCTCAAGGTACCAGATCAGGCTGACTGCCTCATCGTATGGGGTAGGTTTTTGTTTTTTGAAAAAAGGCGTTTTACCCAGCTGCTGCAGAAAAATATTGATCTGGTTGAGGTTATTCTCTGCAATAGCCCTTGCCATATCATTGATTATTCCCAAGACAGAACCAGGATAAAACTGGGTGGGATGGGCTGTGAGTACCATCCGGACTGAAAAATCTTTCAATTTTTTTTCAAGCTGTTTTTCTTTGCCATGCTGCGTCACTTCAGTCTCCAAATGCTTAAGAGTACCTGCACCCTTCATGTCATTCAAACGCGGAAAAGCGGCATCTTCCAGGGCGTCAAAAAGAACCACCTGACGCTCTGTGTACTGAACAAAGCGAAACAGCAGGTCCAGCTGTTGCTGCTCTGAGGTATAAGCTGTATGCCTATTGAAAAAATCTTTCAGTATTTCTTCTGGGCTCATCTTCCTTTTATATCCTTCTTCACAGTTCGAAAGTAAAAGTGATAAAAGAATACCCGTTTTTTCTATCCGGTGAAAGGGAAGTGATGTAAAGAGGCTGTTATACAGTTGGTAACGAATGCCAACCTCACTGTTGAACCTTGAAAGCTCAGTTGATAAATTTGTACTCATGTGTGAAATTAATTAGGGAAAAGGCGGCAATCTTGATGTAAAATTAAATAAAAATCAACAATTCCAGAATAATGCTTAATTTTGTATTCTAGTAAATCAATGAATGCAGTCCATACATATCATTTAAATCCCAACCTGTTCAAACAGGCAACGACTGCTACCTACACAACAACCCGTTAAGGGTTGAACTTCATTATATTACCCATGGGCTTCGGCTTTGAGCAGCAAGGAGAAAACAATGCTGATTTCAATCATATTTCTTTTTTTATACTTTTTATATGCACATAGTCCACATCAAAGGTGAATTACTTGGAGATGCAAAAGGCATGATGGCGCTTTTACGGCAATCAGCAAAGCTACTTCAGGAAAGTAGCTGCTTGCTGCTGATAACAGGGAGGCTCACAACTGAAAACAAGCTAACATCCATTGCACAAAGTGCCGCAGAGGCTGACACTGATTTTTCAGCATTGCTCACCGAGCTGGAAACAGGGTATCTTCAACTTGCACGGGAGATTGTTCCTGTTGTCCATCAAGGCACAACCCTCAGCTTTATCCGGAAGCAATTCAATGACATAGATGACCTCTGCAAAGGCATACAGCTCCTGGGTGAATGTCCCGCTAAAACACTTCAGCTCATCAATTCAATACCCGCATTGATAATGGTTCAGCTTTGCCATGCAGCCTGCAGGGCATTGGAAATTCCATCAACTGCAGAACTGAACCCTGGTGAGTCTGCTTCAACACTGATTATACTGGCTGATAACCGAAATAGTTTTCATCCAGCCTTCCAACTACTGGCGGGCAAAGTGAGCCAGATAACCTGCATGGTAGAGGATTTACCTTTTGTGACAGCAGACCCTGCTTCAGTTAAACATGCAAAAGACATCAGCTTCCTCACGCACGATGAAGCCATTGAATTATCAAGGCATACAGCAAACAGTATTTCAGCCGACCTCATTGCCTGGGCAAAGAAACATCAGCTTGACATTACCATCAAAGCCCGCAATGAAAATGAGACCAGCATTACAGGGAGTTCAAGCATGCCTGATAGGGGCATGGTTACGGGAATCACAGCCGTTTCAGGATATGCACTCATCAGCATAGAAGGAAGTGGCATGATAGGAGTTGCCGGATTTGCACAGCGTGTATTTGCAGCACTCTTCAGGAAACAAATCAATATCAGCCTGATCTCTCAGGGAGCATCTGAACATGCCATTTGTATCGCAGTAGAAAAAGACCAGTGCGTTAATGCAGCTGAAACATTAACAGCAGCATTTGAAACAGAGATAAGTGAGGGAGTGATTAATCCGATACAACATCAGTTGCCTGTTGCCTTACTCGAGCTGATAGGTGAAAACATGCGCAACCACCCAGGTATCAGTGGCAGAATGTTTGGTGCACTGGGCAATAACGGTATCAACATCCTTGCCATTGCACAGGGATCCAATGAAAGGAATATTTCAGCAGTTGTGAGAGAGTCTGATCGAAACAAGGCTTTGAACGTGCTGCACGAGGCCTTCTTTGAACATACCTTCAGGGAAGTCAACCTCTTTATTACAGGCACTGGTAATGTGGGTAAAAAATTACTGGAGCAACTCACCAGCCAGATCCGGATGCTGGCAGAAAGGCAACATATCCGCGTTGTTCTTGCAGGCATCAGCAACAGCAGGAAGATGTGTATTGATCCAGCAGGAATCGATCCGATGCATTGGGAAGCAATACTCAACAGCGGAGAAAACGCCAATGCGCATTTGTTTGCAAATGAGATGACCCGGCTTAACCTGCGCAACTCTGTTCTGGTTGATGTTACAGCCAACAAAGAAATCCCTGACCTGTACGCCGGATTACTGAAAAAATCAATGTCGGTGGTAGCCTGCAATAAAATTGCTGCATCAGACCGTTATGAAAAATACCGGGAATTAAAACAGCTGGCGCTGGCATACAATTGCAGGTTTCTGTTTGAAACCAACGTGGGAGCGGCTCTTCCGGTTATTGGCACATTAAATGACCTCATAAAAAGTGGAGACCAGATTTTGCGCGTAGAAGCAGTTTTGAGTGGCACACTGAATTTTGTGTTTAATAATTATGATGGTAAAAAAAGTTTTGCTTCTGTTGTAAAAGCCGCACAGGATGAAGGTTATACAGAGCCGGATCCCAGACTTGACCTGAGTGGTACAGACGTGATGCGTAAAATCATGATTCTTGCAAGAGAAGCGGGGCTGGTAATGGAAATGGAGGAGATTTCATGCCATGCCTTCCTGCCTTCAGCCTGTATGGAAGGTTCCGTTGATGATTTTTATGTTTCACTTGAAAAACATGAACCACATTTTCGCAGCCTGCTTCAGGGCGCAGAAAAGGAAAATGCCAAACTGAAATTTGTGGCAACATTAGCTGAAGGTAAAGCAAGTGTTGGACTCCAGCATATTCAGCCGTCAAGTGAAATGTATCACCTCTATGGCAAAGACAATATTGTACTTTTCTACACAGAAAGATATCCTTTGCAGCCACTGGTGGTCAAAGGCGCCGGAGCTGGCGCAGCAGTAACAGCAAGTGGCGTTTTTGCTGACATCCTCAGAACAATAAACAGGTAACCCATGAAAAAAATCACCATACAAGCTCCTGCAACCATTGCCAATTTGGTATGCGGATTTGATGTACTCGGATTGGCACTGGAAGCACCATATGATGTGATGACACTCGAATTGCAGGAACAGCCAGGATTGCTGATTGAACATTCTGATGGGTTCGGACTACCAACCATTCCCGAAGAAAATGTGGCAGGAGCAGCATTGATTGCCATGCTGGAGCAAATTACTGACGCGCCAGGTTTGAAACTTACAATCGATAAAAGAATCATGCCAGGGAGCGGACTCGGCTCAAGTGCGGCAAGCGCAGCAGGAGCTGTATTTGCTGCTAATCAGCTGCTCGGAAAAAACTTCAGTGCAAACGACCTGATTCGCTTTGCCATGTTTGGCGAAAAAGTAGCCAGCGGGGTGAAACACGCAGACAACATCACACCCTGCTTGCTGGGTGGAGTTACCCTCATCCGTTCAATCCTTCCCCTGGATGTGATAAGCCTTGATGCCCCGGCAATGTTCATCACCGTTGTTCATCCGCAAATAGAAGTCCGCACTTCTGATGCAAGACAAATCCTTAAAAAAGAAGTACCCCTCAAACTGGCTATCAAACAATGGGGCAATATTGCTGCCCTTGTTGCAGGCTTGATGCAGGGAGACCATGATCTTATTGGCAGATCACTTGAAGATGTTATCATTGAGCCGGCCAGAAGCATTTTAATCCCCGGGTTCGACCGTATCAAAAAAGCCTGTCTGGAAGCTGGTGCACTTGGAGGAGGCATTTCAGGAAGCGGACCATCAATTTTCATGCTGAGTAAAAGCCAACAAACGGCATTGGAAGTGGAACGAGTTATGCAAGACATATACAGGCATATCGGAATTGATTTCAGAACTTATGTAACCAGCCTGAATAAAAAAGGCATCACCATAACAGAAACGTTCTCATGATTTACTATAACATCAGTAATCCTGCTGAAAAGGCAGACTTCAGAACTGCGACATTGGAGGGACAGCCTCCCGGAGGCGGACTTTATTTCCCAACACATATTCCGCAATGGGAAAAAGAGTTTATCAAGACATTACCTGCTTTGACTAAAGCAGAAATTGGTTTCAGAATCATGCAACCCTTTGTGGGTGATTGCCTGACAGATACAGCCTTGTTTGATATCATGCAAGAAGTGCTATCATTTGAGTTTCCCCTCAGGAAAATTGATGATGAAAACTGGTGTCTTGAATTATTCCATGGTCCAACACTCGCATTCAAAGACCTTGGTGCCAGATTTCTGAGTAGGGTCATGGGGCATTTCGCTGCTGCAGGTGGACAAAAAATCATTGTCCTCGTAGCTACCAGTGGAGATACCGGAGGGGCTGTGGCAGATGCATTCCATGGAGTCGCCGGAACTGAAGTGGTCATCCTTTACCCATCCGGAAAGGTTAGTCCCGTGCAGGAAAAACAGCTCACAACCCATGGTGGCAATATCCATGCGCTTGAAGTTGAAGGCGACTTTGACGACTGCCAGCGGCTAGTTAAAGAAGCCTTCAGAGATGAAGAATTGAAAAAAGGCATACTCTTGACCTCTTCAAACTCCATCAATATTTCCAGGTGGCTTTCCCAACAAATTTATTATGCCATTGGTATGGCTCAATGGAGTGAAGCTGACCAACCGGTTATTGCTGTACCCAGTGGAAATTTTGGGAATCTTTGTGCCGGACTGGTTGCCCAACAAGCCGGATTGCCTATTCAACATTTTATTGCTGCCTGTAATGCCAACAGGGTATTTACAAACTACCTTGAAAGTGGCAAATACCTTCCTGTGTCAAGCGTTTCTACCATATCTAACGCTATGGATGTAGGAAATCCAAGTAATTTCACCAGAATACAAGAAATGTTTAAAGGACGCGAGGCTGAGCTAAGAGAAAAAATAAGCAGTTTTTCAATCAGTGATACGCTAACCCGGAAAACCATTCGCTCGGCTGCAGAAAAGCTTGATTACATCATGGACCCCCATACCGCAGTAGCCTATGCAGCCTTGGAAGAATGGAAAACCAAAAATGGAAAAAAACCTGGTATTATTTTGGGCACGGCTCACCCTGTGAAGTTTCCTGAAGTGGTGGAAGAAGAAATTCAGAAAAAAATTATCCTCCCAGAAGGGCTGTACGGGATTATGGAAAAAGTTAAATGCGCAGAGATCATAAGTCCTGATTACCAAACACTTCGAAATAAAATCGCCATACTTAAGAAATAGATTTTAT
>JBDLUZ010000030.1:0-13444 GCA_039805045.1 Bacteroidota bacterium
GATGTTTACAGCAAATTACATGGATGTTGCCAATACGAGCGAAAGGCAGTATCCAGTCCAGCTAAGGATTCCGATAAAATGGCCTGCTGTGACAACGGCACATGTGAAAAGCATGCTGTGAATTGTGCTGACTGTGGTAAGTGCGAAGCGGGAAAATCATGCTGCAAATCTGAAACTTGCCAACCTGGCAAGCAGTGTTGTAAAAAGTAAAATTTTATTGTTCATTCAATGTGGCCGCCGCAAGCGGCGGCCACATAATTGTATAGCAAAATGAAAAAAATCATTTTAAGCTGTCTTTTTCTTTTATCATTCATCTTTGGTAAAGGACAATTCATCAGCGCGACCCTACAGGCAAGCGGACTCACCTGTGCATTGTGTGCGAAATCCATTTTTACAAATCTTACAGCCTTATCATTTGTTGGAAATGTTGATACAGATTTGAATACTTCTACTTTTTTGATTTCATTTAAACCGGGAAATGAAGTTTATCCGGATCAGATAAAAAAGAAAGTTGAAGCCGCAGGTTTCTCTGTGTCAAATCTTGTTTTAACTTTTACCGCAAACGGAGAAACAGCAAGTCAGCAGTCACCTTTAAAAATTGGTGGTACCTATTTTCATATTATACTGGCTAAAGCCAAAGTATTATCTGGTGATGTTAAAATGCAAATAATAGACAAAGGATATGTTGGCATAAAAGAGTATAAAAAACTACTTGCAGGAAATAAACTTGCTTGTTATCAAACCTCTGAAATTGCAGACTGTCAAATTCCTGAGCTTAATAATGCTATTCAATCAGTTCATGTTATAATAAAATGAATATAAGTAAAATCTATATTGTTGTGTTTGTGTTTAGCATTTTCTATAATGCTGTTTACGCACAAGAGCTTTATGTGCTGAATGATCCGGCATCAAATGTTCCAGCGAAATCTCTTAACCTGAAGTATGCGGGCAAATATGTAAACGAATCATTTAACGGACACAAACACCTGGGCACAAGACAAATGCTTGAAGCGGGAATGGGACTGAATAAATCATTGATGATAAGACCGTCTCTGACTTTTTCTAACATGTATAAAGTTTATCCAGACCGGCAATTGAATTTTGAATCAGTTGGTCTATATGCCAAGTGGCGGTGGCTGTCTGTTGATGACATTCACAAGCATTTCAGGGCTGCATTTTTTTTAAAAGGTATCTATAGTAAGAATAATCTGCTTTTTGATGAATTAACCGGAGAGGGCGACCAGTCTGCATTTCAGGCCGGATTGATATTTACGCAACTGGTAAATAAGCTTGCTGTATCATCAACTTTTACCTGGCAGGAAGTACTCGATGGTGAGCGTTGGTTGAAATATGGGGGACCAAGAAATTTTGGTTACCGCAGTTTCAATTACGCACTTTCAACAGGATATTTGATACTTCCCCGCAAGTACAGCAACTACCGGCAAACCAATTTTAATGCATATATTGAAATCTTAGGCAGCCGCGGATTGGATCGTCAGTATCAGTTTCTTGACCTGGCTCCCGCAGTTCAGTTGATCATAAACAGCAGCAGCAAACTTAATCTCGGTTATAGGTTTCAGCTGGCTGGAAATGCATTCAGAATGGCTCAAACAGGATTCAATATTTCTTTTGAACAGACTTTTCTAAATGCATTCGCTGATAAAAAAAATGATTAAAATCATAAAGTCAATTATATTTTTTGTTGGTGGACTATTTGTCAAAAAGGATTGTTGTAAATAAGCATCAAATCAACATATTTTGTACAAATTGCATCCATGTTGCAGGCAATCATCAGGTTTTCGGTCAGGAATAAACTGGTAATCGGACTATTTACTATGGCCTGGATTATCTGGGGTAGTATTCAGCTTGTAAATTTACCTGTTGATGCGTTGCCAGATATTACCTCTAATCAGGTTCAGGTAATAACTGTTTCTCCTACGCTGGGTTCACTTGAAGTGGAACGGTTGATCACTTTCCCTATAGAACAGGCATCTTCGAATATTCCGGGTATAAAGGAAATACGATCCATTTCAAGGTTTGGTTTATCGGTAGTGACCATTGTTTTTGAAGATGGGAAAGATATTTACTGGTGCCGGCAACAGGTTACTGAACGGATGTCAATGGTTAAAGATGACATACCCAAAGAAGCTGGATCGCCTGAACTGGCACCTGTCACCACAGGTCTAGGTGAAATCTATCAGTATGTTGTGCGTCCGAAGAAGGGATATGAAAAACAATACGACCTTACAGAACTGAGAACCATTCAAGACTGGATTATAAGGCGTCAATTGATGGGCACTCCGGGTGTTGCGGATGTCAGTAGCTTCGGCGGAAAACTCAAGCAATATGAAGTGGCGCTGGATCCCGCAAAAATGCGTTCAATTGGCATTTCTCTTGACCAGGTATTTACAGCACTGGAAAAAAACAACCAGAATTCAGGTGCCGCATACATAGAAAAAGGTCCGCAACTTTTATTTGTCAGAACTGAAGGCCTTGCCCTAACCATGGAAGAAATTGGCAACATCTATGTTGCCAATTCTGGCTCTGGTACACCCGTTTATATAAGAGATCTTGCAGATGTGCGGATTGGAAGTCCTATTCGCTACGGAGCATTAACTTACAAGGATCAGGGTGAGGTCTCTGGTGCTGTTGTACTGATGCTGAAAGGAGAAAATGCTTCTGACGTAATCAGGGGTATCGAAAAGCGCATGGATCAAATCAGGAAATCGTTGCCTGAAGGTGTGGAGGTAGAAGTTTTTCTCAACCGTACCAAAATGGTAAACAGAACCCTTAATACAGTAAAAACCAACCTGCTTGAAGGGGCGCTTATTGTTTTGCTGATTCTTGTATTTTTCCTGAGTAATTTAAGAGCAGGCCTCATCGTAGCATCAGTTATACCACTTGCTATGTTGTTTGCGGTTGGGATGATGAATCTTTTTGGCGTATCCGGTAACCTGATGAGTCTCGGGGCATTGGATTTTGGTTTGATTGTAGATGGCGCAGTAATTATAGTTGAGGCAGTTCTTCATAGGTTACATTCACAGAAACATGAAGGACTTGTGCTTCGTCCAGCTCAAATGGACACTGCTGTTGAACAGTCTGCCGGACGAATGATGGGTGCTGCTGTATTCGGACAAATCATTATCCTGATTGTTTATATTCCCATTCTGTCTTTGACAGGCATCGAAGGTAAAATGTTTAAACCCATGGCGCAGACAGTTACGTTTGCATTGATTGGGGCTTTCATACTGTCATTGACTTATGTACCCATGATGACCAGTCTTGTATTAAGCAAAAAGCTTAATCACAAGGATACTTTTTCGGATAAAATGATTGCTCGCCTGCAAACACTGCTCAGTTCAATACTTCAAAGATTTATTGCACACCCCATCAAAGTTATTTTTGCCTCTGTTTTTTTATTGATAGCATCTCTCCTTGTTTCACTGCAACTTGGAGGTGAATTTATTCCTGAATTGGAAGAAGGAGATTTTGCAATCGATGCTCGCCTCATGACGGGAAGTACACTGGAAGCAACCGTAAAAGCAACATCCGAAGCAGTGCACGAACTGCAAAAGTTTCCTGAAGTAATTAAGGTAGTAACACGTATTGGTGCAAGTGAAATTCCTACTGATCCAATGCCAATTGAAATGACAGATATTATTGTTAACCTTAAAGATAAAAAAGAGTGGACCAGCGCAGAAAGTTATGATGAATTGGCGAACAAAATGAGTGCGGCAATCAACAAAGTACCCGGACTAACTGGTGGTTTTCAATACCCCGTTCAGATGAGATTCAATGAATTGATTGCAGGTGCAAAACAAGATGTCGTATGCAAAATCTATGGAGAAAATCTGGATACCTTATCTCACTACGCTGCATTATTTGAAAAAGTTATCAGTAAAGTAGAAGGTGCTAAAGATATTTTTGCAGAGCGTGTAACCGGCCTTCCTCAGGTTGTGATAAGATTCAGAAAAAGTGCAATTGCAGCCTACGGATTAAATATAACTGATGTAAACAGGTTTATCAGAACATCCCTTGCAGGAGAAACTGCAGGACAGGTGTATGAAAATGAACGCAGATTTGATTTGGTTGTTCGATTAAAAGAATCAAGTAGAAATGATCTGGATGATCTGGGCATGTTATCTATGGTTAACCCAAAGGGGATCCATGTTCCACTTGCACAGCTGGCAGACATTGTTATAGAAGAGGGACCAAATCAAATTCAAAGGGAAGATGCCAAACGCAGGATAACTGTTGCATTCAATGTGCGCGACCGCGATATTCAATCTGTGGTTGAAGAAGTTCAAAAGAAATCGGAAAATTCAATCAAGTTACCTGCTGGATATTATGTCAATTTTGGAGGGCAGTTTGAAAATCTCACTGAAGCTAAAAATAGATTGCTGATTGCAGTACCAGTGGCTCTTTTTTTGATTTTACTTATACTCTATTTTTCTTTTGGGTCACTAAAATATGGATTGCTGATTTACACGGCAATTCCGCTGTCTGCCATTGGTGGCATACTTTTACTTTGGTTGCGAGATCTGCCATTCAGTATTTCTGCCGGCGTTGGTTTCATAGCGCTTTTTGGTGTAGCAGTTTTGAATGGCATCGTGTTGATCAACGAATTCAATCGTTTGAAAAATGAGACTAACCTTGAAATTGACGAAGTTGCAGTAAAGGGAACAATGACAAGACTCAGACCTGTTTTGATGACTGCAGCAGTTGCATCACTCGGTTTCCTGCCAATGGCATTGAGTACAAGCTCAGGTGCTGAAGTACAAAGACCTTTGGCCACTGTAGTGATAGGGGGACTTATTTCAGCAACACTGTTAACATTGTTGGTTTTACCTGTTTTGTATGTATGGGTTGAAAAACGCAAGAAACATGTTAAGCATGCTGCTGTAAGTATTATCCTACTCTGTTTTTCTCTTAATTCATTGGCTCAAGAACAACGAGTCACCTCATTTGATAATCTTCGCAGATCCAATGATTTTCAATCTTTGCCACTTGACTCAATCCTTGCAATAGGTGAGCGTAATGCGTTGGCATTGAAGATGGCAGGAAAAGAGGTTGACATCATGAAAGTGTTGGCAAAGAACCCCTTAGATTTTGCTAAAACAAATGCCGGTTTGGAATATGGCAATATTAACAGTGCATTCAATGACACCCGTTTATTTATTAACCAAGACTTGCAACTGCCTGCTGTATATTCCCGTAAGAAAAGTTATCAATATGCTGCTTTGGATTTGGCAGCATCTAACAAAGCGCTGGAAATTGCGAGGTATAAACTGGCTATCCGTGACTTATGTTTCAGGATAATGGATTTGGAAAGGCGTGAGGATATTATTAAGAGATTTATTTCAACCTACACTGAGTGGGACAGGATAGCTGCTGCTCAGCTAAAAGCCGGTGAAATCAATCAATCTGCATCACAATCGATCAAGCTTCAGTTGCAACAATTTTATTTTCAGCGAACCCAGCTTGATTCAGATATATTTAACCTGAGGCAACAATTAAATACGCTTGTTAACGCTGGTTTTGCTGTAACTCCTCGTACTGAAAATCCAACTGATGTAATTTTGAAAATGGATGCAGGAATTGAGGAGCACCCTTTACTTAGCAATCAGGAAGCGAAAGTTAAGGTATCAAATGCATTGGTTGAACTTGAGAAAAATAAACTTGCACCAGATTTTAATTTGGGATACAGTAATTTATCTATCAAGGGCTGGCAAAGTCCTGACGGAGTTACGCAACAATTTTATGGCACTAATAACCGATTTGGCATTTATCAGTTTGGACTTAGCTTGCCAGTTTTAAATGGAACATCAAAAGCTAAGGTTAAAGCTGCGAGGCTCAGTTCTGAAGCTGCATTGCTTGCCCTTGATCAGACAAGGATACAGTTAAAAAACCAGCTAGCAGAGGTCATTTTAACATACAAGACCGCAAAGGAAGCCTACGAATATTACAATGGCGAAGGGATAAAGCTCGCATTTTCTATAGCTGATCAGACTAAAATCCGCCTGCAAACAGGAGATATAAATTATGCGGAAAGGGTTATGTTAATCAACCAGCAATTACAGGTTTTCAGTGCCCATGCTGATGCTATAGTTGCTTTGCAGCTTGCATCTTCGGCTTATCAGTATCTTATTGAAAAAAAATAGTATGACATACAAAGAAATAGTTTTCGGAATAATCATATCGTCATTGATTTCATGCGGACAAAATGCCGTTAGTGATGTTACGGATTCAAATGATAGTATTGATAGTGAAGTTGTGTCGTTGACTAAGGAGCAAGTAAGTAAGTTGACAATCAGTTTAGGGGATGCAACAGAACAACTGATGAGCTCTACCATAAAAGTACAGGGTGAAATTGATTTACCTCCACAGAATATGATATCCATTAACTTCCCGATGGGTGGATTTCTGAAGCATACCAAATTAATACCAGGTATGCATGTCAGTAAAGGAGAAGTTATTGCAACAGTTAATGATCAGTCGATTATTCAATTGCAACAGGATTTTCTCATGGCAGTTGCAAAACTAGATTTGTTGAAACTGGAGCAGGGGAGGCAACAGGATCTGAAGTCAGCCAATGCAGGTGTTTCCAGAAATTTTCAACAGATAGAATCTGATGTAAAAGTGCAAACAATCACTGTTAATGCCTTAAAGGAAAAATTGAAGCTTATCGGTGTGAATCCTGTTGTTTTGAATGAAAATAACCTCAGCGGAGAGGTTTTTATTAAATCGCCAATCAATGGGTATGTTTCAAAGGTCAATGTCAATACAGGTAAGTACATACAGCCGACAGAAACACTTTTTGAATTGATTGATCCTGATGATATTCATGTTGCATTGACAATTTTTGAAAAAGATCTTCCTGCAGTTACGAAGGGTACCTCCGTTATGGTTTATCAACCGCAGTCCCCAGCAAATCAATATCAGGCGGAAGTTATTTTAGTTAACAAAGGAATTGATGAAGATAGAACCGCTATAGCGCATTGTCATTTTAAGAATTTTCCATCAAATTTATTGCCTGGCATGCTAGTTGAAGGCGAGTTAGTTGTTCGCAATAAAAAAGCAACCGTGCTGCCCGATGATGCAGTAGTCAGGTTTGGTAATGGACAGTTTATCTTTGTTCTGATTTCTCCAAACGCATACCAGATGAAACCTGTTCTAACAGGTATTTCTGCTGCTGGAAAAACAGAGGTTGTCAGTGGTCTGGAAAATATCAAACCTGGCACAATTGTTCAGCACAACGCCTACACGTTATTGGGAATACTGAAGAATAGCGGAGAAGAAGAATAATTGAATTAACTGATGTAGTCTTCTCTTACAGGATTGAAAACATCCACCAGTACACAATCTGTATGTGCAATAGCGCCATGTGGTGTGTTTGATGGAATTACCTGTATCATACCTGGCTCAAGTATAACGGTTTCATTACCAATCTGCATTTCCAGTTTCCCTTCAAGCATGATTGTGATTTGTTCATGTGGATGTTGATGTACAGAAAGGTCGCTACCTTTTTTAATATCTACCCAACCAACAGTCATAGTTTTACTGTGTACATACTGACCGATTATTCCTTCTGTTAATTGCTTTTTTGCAATCTCGTTTAAATGTGGCATGATGTTTATTTATTGTTCAAAATAGGCTACAGTTCCGCCTACCCAGCTTTTATCCTTATTATACCTTGTTCCGATCATTTTACCCTTGCTCAGTCTTGCCAGATTTGTTACCGGAACTGGTTTTTTTGTTCCATCCTCCCAAATATACATGATTCGAACTTCTACTTTTGCAAGCCCATCGGGCGTTTCAATGCAGTCGGCATATTTCATCTTCTTTTGTAAAATCCAGTTATCCGGGTCATTGATATTATCGAGATCTTCCTGCGCAAGATCAATTACAACACCCTGGCCAGCAAATAAAAACAATGGTTTTAAAACGTAATCTTCAAGGTTGGTTGGAGTTGAAGAGAATTCGCTGAGGAGTTTTGTTTCCGGGATATATGGATGATTTAACAAGGGTAAGGTATATTTTGAAATACGATAGAACCAGTTGGGGTGGGGGATCCATTCCACATCCCAATTTCCTGTTATATCAAATTTTATATCCATTATTTGTTGTACCTGTCTCAGCTCATCACCAATTACTCTATTGTATATTCTATTAACCTGAATTTTTTTGCCTTCTTTGAAGTAATAAATTTTGTTATCCTCAGTAATTAATTCAGAAATACACACTATTGCAATGCCAAGGTATTGGGCCGTGCAATAAAAGTCAATCCTTGTTTTTTGTTCATGTGGTTTTATTTCAAGCAAAATAACATTTTCGGGATTGTCATTTCCCACAATGGTCTGCCTAAGCAATTCAATATAAGACTCACGCGAATAACCACTAAAAAATTGAGAATATCCGGAGGGAATTGTAAAATATTTTCCCAGAATCGTCGGATAAAATGCCTGAAAACCAAACAATGTTGGAAAACCTTGTAATTCAATCAGTGCAGGTTCTGCAATGCCGTCAGCATTTGTACAAATGCCAAAGTCAAATGCAATAAACTGACATGGTTTTTCCGGGGCACTGACTCTTTCTTCAACAGGAATAGATCTTTCTGTCTGATTTAAATATCCCTCTTCCTGTATTTTGCTGATGATGTATTCACAAGTGTCAATCATCTTATTCCGCATCTCCTTGTCAATAAATACGGGTGTTTCAGCAATGCGGAAATCAAGTGCTCCGGGAAAAAAATGCTCAATTTCAGCTAAAAAGCCAGCATATTGCGCTGCTGTAAATGACTTGTTGTATGCTTCCCTTATAGACTTGATCATGGCAGTTGAATTCAGGATAAGCTATAAGGGTAATTGATTTTTGCAATTGATTGCAAGATGAAATTAGGTAAAACCTGATTGTGTGTTAACCTGATTTTATCAGGATCATTCAGGTGATCAATCATAGATTGCCACTTTTCAAATCCATGATTGTCTATTATGTTTCTTTTTTTCTCCTCTTGTTGAAGATACATGCTCATGCCCTGGGGATCAGCTTCAGGATGAAACTGTGTGCCAATCATCCATGGATTGAATCTAACAGCCATAACAGCACGCTCCAGTTGAATATGTGGCCTTTCTTTTTCCAAACAAAGTAATTCTCCGCCAATTTCTTCCAGCCTATGGGCATCTGGCTGTATAACCTGAAAATCCCTGCTGTCAACACCATAGAATGGGTCTTCCAAGCCTTGAAATACGGGGTCTCTTTCAGTTGCATTGATCCAATGGATTGGGAATACGCCAAAAGAAGTGGATTTTCGTTTAGTGACCTGTCCGATTTCAAAGTACCTGCATGCCAGTTGAAAAGAATGACAGATGAAAAAGACAAATTTTTTATTGATCTGTTCAGCATCCTCATTCCATTGAACTACTTTTTCTATCCAGTTGAAATAGGCATTATCCCATGCTTCACCCATGCTGTCTATGGGACTTCCAGGGCCTCCAGATGAAATATAAAGATCATATTGCATGCTTGGAATTTCGATGGAATTTCTCACATCAAATTCATCCCATGACATGGCAATACCATGTTTATTTTGAATGTCTTTTAAAATTTCCCGGATACATCTCATGCCTTCGTTGGCATGGCCGGCATATAAGTCGAGAATAGCAATCTTGATTGTACCCATTCATCGCAAAATTAAGCTAAAACGAGTCAAGAAATTTCGATTCAATCATCGACATTACTGACTGATAGTTTTTGGTTTCTGCATAATTTTTAATCTGCCGGTCTGCTCCTGTTCCATTTTCCAGTATTTTGTGAATTACTTTTAAGGCATCTCTGCACCCCAGATCATCCACCACATCATCTATGAAATCCAATAATTCAAGAATAAGCGATCTGGTATTGACTTCCTGCTCTTTACCAAAATCAATCAATTTATCATCAATCCCATACCTAGACGCGCGCCACTTGTTTTCATTGATTAAAGTTCTTGGGTAAATCATGAAGTTTAAGTTAGCCGCTCTCAGCTTATACAATTTTACGCAGATACATTGAAAAATTGCTGCCAGTCCTATGGTCTCATCAACAGTCAGGGGTACATCGCAAATGCGGAATTCAACCGTGCCATAAAATGGATGAACGCGAAGGTCCCACCAGATTTTTTTAGCATTGTCAATGCAATTGGTTTTTATCAGCAAATTGACATAATTCTCATAAGCACTGTAACTGTCAAAATATTCCGGGATGCCTGTTCTGGGAAATTTATCAAATACTTTGGTTCTGTATGATTTGAAACCCGTATCCCGTCCTTCCCAAAATGGAGAATTTGTACTGAGCGCAAAAACATGGGGCAGAAAATACCTGGCAGAATTGGCAATATGTATAGCCATTTCACGAGATGGCATCCCTACATGCACATGCAATCCAAAAATTAAATTAGAGCGGGCAGCATCCTGCATTTCATTGACAATCTCCTTGTACCTGATGTTATCTGTGATAAGTTGTTTACGCCAAGTGCTGAATGGGTGGGTTCCGGCTGCACCTACCCCATAGCCGAGACTATTGGCGATTTCGTGAATTGTTTTTCTCAGATTGTAGATATCTTTTCTGGCTTCTTCAACTGATGAGCAAATATCTGTTCCGACCTCTACAACTGCCTGATGCATTTCGGCCTTAACCTTTTCGTGGATGATTTTTTGCCCTTCCGCTACAATTTTCTGTTCATGGCTTACCAATTCCTTTGATACAGGATCGATCACCATGTATTCCTCTTCAATGCCTATAGTAAACGTTTCTAATTTGATCATAACGTTATGGTGTTTTCAGGATGTAAGTGATTGTCCGGATATGCTCCTGCTGATGTATTCACCCCAGCTGAGGTTGTTTGAACCGTCATTCAAGCTGAGGGCTGTTTCAATCGCATAGTTTGCAGCAGTTTCAACCACCCATTCAAAATTTTCGGCTCCTACACTTTGTAGATCTGCATCTGGTGCGGGATTACAGAAGTCGATGGCATAGGGAACGCCATCTTTCACTGCAAGTTCTACCGTATTGAAATCGTACCCCAGAAAGTTATTAATCTTTAATACGATATCTTCCATGCGTTTTAATAATTCAGCTGAGGGCTGAAAAGCAGCTACATACCTCAGGTGGTGTGGATTTCTAGGCTCATAGGGCATGATTCGCACATGTTTTCTACCAATACAATAACACCTGTAATACTCTTCGAAAACAATTTCCTCCTGAAGGAGCATAACAAGCTGACCTGTTTCAGCATGTTTTTCAAAGAAATCATCAATGCTGTTTAAGCGGTAAACATTTTTCCAGCCGCCACCGGCAAAAGGCTTCATATATGCGGGGAAGCCAACATAATCAAACATCCCTTTCCAGTCTAGCGGATACGAAAGATTGGCAAATGACTCTGATGAAGTATCATCAGGAAGCTCCCTGGAAGGAAGAATAACGGTCTTGGGCACTGGAACACCTATTTTTGTGGCAAGGGCATTGTTGAAGAACTTCTCGTCTGCACTCCACCAGAATGGGTTATTGATAACAGCAGTTCCACTGATTGCAGCATTTTTAAGGTATGCACGGTAAAACGGAACATCCTGTGAAATTCTATCTATGATCACATCATAACCGCAGGCTTCACCCTGTTTAACTTTTTCGATTTTAACCTGTTCCGCATGTATGCCGGCTATCTTTTTTTCATTAACCCGCTTAACAAAAGCTTCAGGAAATGATCTTTCTTTGCCATGAAGGATACCAATAACTCTGGGCATGAGGTGAAATTTAGGTAATGAACTCTTTTTCAGGTTGTTGCAACAATTCCTACCGAATTTAAGCATTCATTGTCAAATTAAAAAAATAGGATTCTGCCTGGTTCCTTCAAAATTTTGATATTTTCACAAACTCATGAATTTCTTCCTGCGCACATCATTTATCAATTCCGTATTTCTTAACAGAACAGTTAGGATTGATATACTTGCGCCTGTAAAGAATCAAAGTGACATGAACAGGGAACTTTTATTGATACAAGACGGACAGGATCTTGAAAAAATGAGGTTTTCTACCCTGTTAAGAAACAATGTTGCCGCTGGGGAAAGATTCATTTGTGTTGGGGTGCATGCAGGAATAGATAGGATTCAGGAATATGGGGTTGCAGGAATGCCCGATTACATGCAAAGGGGTTCAAAAGCCGGTTTGTATACACAGTTTATTATGCATGAAGTTCTGCCGCTGGTAAAGCTGCAAAGCGGCTACAGCACATTCACAAAGTACCATACGCTTGGGTTTTCTCTAGGCGGACTCATGTCAATTGATATGGGGTTGAGTCATCCTACTTTATTTGATTCTGCAGCAGCGTTCAGCGGTGCTTTCTGGTGGCGTTCACGAGATATCAAAGATGGCTATGATGATGAACGAGACAGAATTTTACATGCCAAGGTAAGAACGTTAAAGGCTAACAAAATCCAACGTTTCTTTTTTCAGGCTGGAAAACTAGATGAAACAGCAGACAGGAATGGTAATGGTGTCATTGATGCCATTGATGACACGCTTGATTTGATAAAAGAACTGAAGTCTGCAGGGTTTTCTGAAAAACAAATCAATTACCTTGAAGTAGAAGATGGTGCGCATAATGTTGCAACCTGGGGTCGCGTTATGCCTGCCTACCTTGATTGGCTGCTCCAGTTGCACTGAGAGGGTGTTTAGATAACCAGATGAAATAAAGGTTCTGATATAAAAAAAAGCTGCCTGCTTTTCAGCAGACAGCTTCCTGAATAATTTATCTGAAATTATTTAACTGAAAAAGATACTGCAAGGTTCTCCCAAAGGATGTTAACCTTACCACCTGATACTTCATATTTCAACACTTCGTTGAATGCAGCTGATGCACCTGGTTTTACTTTAACACGCAATACGTCTTCTTCCTGTTTGTAACTGTATGCACCCCACTGCTTTGGATTTTTGTTGATGATGATGGTCCACTCGTTGGCTTCAGGAATTGTGAAAAGTGCATATTTACCTTTTGCAAGCGACTGACCTTCGATCTTTACATCAGCATCAATTTCGATGGTAGTTGCATCATTTGCACCGGTACGCCATACTTTTCCGTAGGGAACAAGCTCGCCCCATACTTTACGGCCTTTAATTGAAGGAGCACCGTAGTTGATGGTTATGTTTGCATTACCGGCTTTACCTGTTGCTGTCATAGCCGGACTAGGTTTTGCATTCTGTGCACATGCTGTTATACCATAAGAGGTTAATGTAAGCAGCATTACGATGTTGAGGAGTCTTTTCATGATTTTTCTTTTTAAAACGTATGAATGGTGAATTTGTTTCATTTTTGGGTGAGTGCCCTTTTATAAAGCTGGATGGTATTTTCCAATCCCAAATATAAGGCATCACAAATTAATGCATGCCCGATACTGACTTCATCCAACGCAGA
>JBDLUZ010000031.1:0-13297 GCA_039805045.1 Bacteroidota bacterium
GGCGTAATTCTTGTAAAAAAGGCTCTCTGGATTTCATCCCAGGGCATGGCATCCGGATTGTCTTTTTCACGATACTTGAGATTCTCATACTGATCAGGAAGGATGATATCAGGTGTTACACCTTTTAACTGGGTAGATCCACCATTAATTCTATAGAATTTTTGGAGTGTTAGCTTGATTGTACCGAGTTCGCTGTTATCATTGTTTAACACGCGTGAAGCTGATTCAAGTCCAATATTACGCTGAACTGTTCCTTTTCCATAGGTTGAAGTACTGCCAATGACAACTCCCCTGCCATAATCTTGAATTGCAGCAGCAAATATTTCCGAAGCTGAGGCTGAAAATTCATTCACCATAACGGCAAGTGGACCATCATATAAAACTGATCTGTCACGGTCTCTTAATACAGTAGGGTTCCCTTCACGATCTTTAACCTGAACAACCGGACCCTCAGGGATAAAAAAGCCAACCATTTGAACAACATCGTATAAAGATCCTCCACCATTGTTACGCAAATCCATGATGATACCATCTACCTGCTGCTCTTTAAGTTTTAGAATTTCTTTAGCCACATCCTGTGAACACTTGGCACCATTGGGGCGTTCCCAATCTGCATAAAATTCAGGCAGGAATATATATCCCATTTTTCTACCCTGCTCAGTTATGACAGCACTACGCGCATAGGTCTCATCCAACTCTACTTCTTCCCTGATCATGGTAACAATTCTGATGCTTCCATCAGCTTTTTTGATTGTTAACCTGACTTCTGTCCCTTTTTTACCTCTGATCAGCTTGACCGCTTCCTCCGTTTCAAATCCAGTAAGATCTACAGGTTCTACTGAACCTTGGGCTACTTTAAGCACTTGGTCACCAACAGTAATTTGTTGTGACTTCCATGCAGGCAAGCCTGCAACAATAGTGGCAACCTTTATGGCGCCATCATCGTAACGCAAGGAAGCACCTATTCCATAAAATTTACCACTCATTTGCTCATCGAAAGACCTTTTTTCCAATGGCGGAAAAAAGGTTGTGTGAGGGTCCATCGTGTTGGTAATAACATTGACAAGCATATCAAAACGTTCGTCCGGTTTTGTTTTATTTAACATCCGCTCAAAGTTTCTTGTCATGATCTGCTTTACCTTGGTTCTCGCATCATTCTCCAATTGCGTTTCTGATTTGAAAGCACTATCAGTTGATTTTAACATAGCCCGCTGGTCGAGCAAATCTGAATACCGCTCTAATGTCATGAATTTCAATCTTTTGCGCCAAATCTCCTTACGCACTGCTTCATTTTTAGGGAATTCTGCCTTATCCGGATCAAGTGATATTTGCTCATCAGCCTGAAATTGAAAAGGTTGCTGAAAAAGGACAGGCATCAGATCAGCAAGCTCACGTCCTCTCTTTAGGAATAGCGCATCTATAGCATAAAAAAATTGAATTGGTGCGCCATGTAATTCATCATCAATGGACAGCTCATATTTCTTAAGTTCCCTGATATCAGCTGCAAGAAATACATTCTTATCCGGATCCAGAGATTCTATATACTTTGTAAATATCTTTTTTGAGAATTCATCATCCACTTTCTTTGGATTGTAATGCGCAGCTTCGAGCATTTCAGTCACTTGTATAAATATCTGCTCATATTTACCCGGAGGATTTACCAATCCCGATGAATTAAAAGCAATCAGAAAACCAGCAACAACTAATACAAGAACAATTGGCAATGACTTTTTGCTAACCATAAAATGGATGATTTTTGATAACATAATCAAAAATAAATGATTTACACCTGCCTTATCCAAAGAATTGGATAAGCGGTGTAAAAATAAATGTTAATAAATTTTAGGATGGGAGGAAGATGGGTCTCGAACCCACGACCTTCTGAACCACAATCAGACGCTCTAACCTACTGAGCTACAACCTCCATGAGAGATGCAAAAATAATGGTTTTTATAACTTGTTCAAAATACAATTTAACTTTTATTATATCGATTAACTTTGCACAAATTATTACGCATGAATTATTGGCTAATCCTCATTCCATTTATTTCCTCCTTTATTGGTTGGTTTACCAACTGGATAGCCATTAAAATGCTTTTTCATCCCAGAGTGCCAATAAACATTCTTGGTATTACCTTTCATGGTATTTTCCCAAAAAGACAGCAACAATTTGCCGAGAAGCTTGGTAAAATGGTTAGCGCCGAACTTATTTCATTTCAGGAAATTGAGGAAAAAATCACCAATTCCAAAAACCTCGATAAGGTATTACCTTTTATTGAAGAACGGATAGATGATTTCCTTAGACGAAAACTCAGTGAAGTTTTCCCAATCATTTCCATGTTTATAGGTGATAGCACAATTAGTCAGCTGAAAACCGTATTTATGGAAGAATTGAAGGTGATTTTTCCTGAAATGATCAGAAAATACATGAAAAATCTGGAATCAGAAATGGATCTTGAGCAAATGGTTACAGCAAAGGTTGCTAAATTTTCTAGCGAAAAAATGGAATCAATCCTGGTTCAGATAATGTCTAAAGAATTCAGATTTGTTGAAATTATTGGAGGTGTTTTAGGCTTTTTAATAGGAATCTTGCAAATAATCATAACTATTATCACCAGCTGAACTTAAACGTATCTAAATTGTTTAACCTTTTCTTTTGATTTCAGCCGAAAGAACTTGTTTCTTCAGGCATCTAAATTTTAAACCCCTTTTCCATGCAAAAATTTTTCATCTTATTCCTATCCCTATTTTCAGTAACAGTGCAAGCACAAAATCCAGCTGGAGGCAGACCCGCCACCGGTGGAAATGCACAAAACATGAATATAGGAAGATTTTATGGTAGGATTATGGATGCCAGTACCAATAAAAGTGTTCAGTCTGCATCTGTTCAATTGATCCAAACAAAAGTAGATTCAACTACCAAACAAAAAAAAGATATTGTATTAAACGGACAACTCACAAAGGGAAATGGTGATTTCAGCCTGGAAAACCTGCCTTTATTTGGACAATACAGGTTAAAAGTAACCGCAATCGGTTTTCTTACCCTAGAAATGCCAGTTAAATTTGAGATTGCCAGAGGTGGTGATTTTTCGAAAATAATGAGTAATGCAGATGTTGACCTGGGAAATATTAAGCTTGAAGTTGATGCCAAGCAACTGGAAGAAGTAAAAGTTGTGGGAACAAAGCCATTTATGCAGATGGGAGTAGACAGGAAAATTTTCAATGTAGAGAAAAACCTGGTCTCAACAGGACAAACTGCATCTGAAATGATGAGAAATATACCCGGTGTTGATGTTGACATTGATGGAAATGTATCACTCCGAAACTCATCCCCTACTATATTTGTTGATGGCAGACCAACTAATTTAACCCTTGATCAAATCCCTTCTGATGCAATTCAAAGTGTAGAACTGATTACAAACCCTTCAGCCAAATTTGATGCCTCCGGAGGAATGTCTGGCATTATTAATATTGTACTTAAAAAGAACAGAAAGGCCGGATACAACGGTAATATCAGAAGTGGACTTGATTCCAGGGGAATGCCAAATCTGGGTGGTGATATCAATGTCAAACAGGATAAGCTTAATCTCTTTGCCAGTTCAATGTATAACCAGAGAAAATCAATTGGAGAAGGACAGTCTTTAAGGGAGGAATTCTTCAGCGTTCCTACAATAAGATATGACCAAAGTAACAATCCCATTAGTAAAGGTTTTTTTAATTTCAACAGAGCAGGACTTGACTACTTTGCAGATAACAGGAATACCTTCACGCTTTCAGGGAGCTTCGTGAATGGAAAATTCGATAACAGTGACCTACTTACCATTTTAACTGATACGCTATTCAATACGGGCACAAAATCCATCCGTTCTGAACGTGAAACCAGTTCTTCATTCAATTTCAAAAATTATGGAGCAGCATTGGGTTACAAACACTTGTTCAGTAAAAAAGGCATGGAGCTTACTGCAGACGCAAACTATAACAAAAGCAATAACAAAAGTTCTGGTGGCTTTCAAACCCAATATTTTGACCTGTCAAATGTTCCTAAAGGTGGTTTAATAGATCAGAAACAAACAGGAAAAGGAGGAAACTCATTTTATACTATACAAACTGATTTTACAAATCCCTTATCTGAAAATTCAAAACTGGAACTTGGTGCCCGCGTTGCAATCAGGGATTTTCAAAGCGAAAACTTAAATTATATTTTCAATATTGCATTCGGTGATTACATTCCAATCACTTCAATCAATGCAAATTATAAATTTAACGATAAGGTTTTCGCTGCCTATGGAACCTATTCAAATGTAATTGGCAAAAAAACCAACTACCAACTTGGATTAAGAGCAGAAAGTTCTGTTTATAAGGGCACTTTGCTCACAAACGGAAGTAGCTTCGGTAATAAATATCCTTTAAGTCTGTTTCCCAGCATAAATTTCACCCATCAGATTGATCAGACGCAGGATTTACAATTCAGCTTGGCACGCAAAATTAATAGGCCTAATTTCTTCCAGATTCTGCCATTTGTAGATTATACTGATTCTTTGAATATCAGCAGAGGTAATCCAGACCTGATTCCTGAGTTCACAAACTCAGTTGAAATGAATTACCAGAAATCTTTCAAGGGGAGTCATAGTATCTTCTTCTCAGCCTATTTCAAACAAACTGATAACCTTATCACAAGATTTCAAATAAAAGAAGCAAGTACAATTCCGGGTAAGGATATATTAATTAATACTTTTATAAATGCCAATAGCAGCCAGGCATATGGTCTTGAGTTCACAGCGAGAAATCCCCTTACTAAATGGCTTGAAGCAACAACAAACCTCAACTTTTTCAATTCATCCATAAACAGCAGTAACCTTCAGGTTGATCTCAACAATTCACTGTGGAGCTTTTTCGGAAAACTTAATCTCAATATCAAGATGCCCGCCAATTTTTCATTACAGCTTGCTGCTGATTACAGAAGTAAGTCTATTCTTCCGCAAAACGGATCTGGTGGCGGTGGATTTGGGGGCAGCGGTGGCGGAAGAAGTGGCGGCGGCGGCGGCGGCGGCTGGGGTGGATTTACTCAAACCACAGCTCAGGGCTATGTGAACCCCAATTATGGTTTTGAATTTGCGCTTAAGAAAGATTTCCTGAAAGAAAAAAGAGGATCTCTTACATTGAGTATGAATGATATTTTCAAGACTAAAGTTTATGGATCTTATTCAGAATCTAATTTCTTTACGCAATCTAACTCTAGAAGAAGAGATTGGCAGGTATTCAGGTTAAACTTTAATTATCGATTTGGAAAAGTTGATGCTTCACTTTTCAAGCGAAAAAATACAAGAAGTGGTCAGGATGGTATGAATGAAGGCATGCAAATGCAACAATGACCTTAAAAAGCCGCTTTTTTCAAAGCGGCTTTTTTTTATCCATTTTTTCCGGAGAGCATGGGCACAAATGAGAATGCATCAAAACGTTCTTCTTTGGTAGTATATTCATCTACCCTAGTAATTCTGTACATTATTTGAATATCTCCTTCGTTTAGGGGTAACACCATTATTCCACCTATATTTAACTGTTTTATCAGTTTTTCTGGAATAAATGGTGCTGCAGCTGTAATAATTATTTTATCGAATGGAGCATATGTGGGAAGTCCCTCAAATCCATCTCCATAAAAACGCAACAAAGCTGGATACTTACTTAGATATTTGAAGTTTTTTTTCTCCTCAAATAATTTTTTTTGCCTTTCTATTGTATAAACCCTGGCTTTCATCTCAACCAAAACACTGGCTTGATATGCACTGCCGGTTCCCACTTCCAGCACCTTCTCAAATGGTTTAACCTGAAGCAACTGTGTTTGGTATGCTACCGTATAGGGCTGTGAAATTGTTTGGTCTTCTCCAATTGGAAATGCCCGATCCTCGTATGCATGTCGCTCAAATGCTGAGTCCAGAAAATAATGTCTGGGAACATTATTGATAGCCTGCAAAACATGTTCATCAGTTATACCTTTCTGTCTAATCTGATCCACCAATTTCTTTCTCAATCCCTTATGCAGGTAGCTGTCTTCAAAATTACGCATGTACTTTTTACTTCTAATAGATCAATTTAACCCCAGATCAGCAATTATGTGATTGATTTTTTGGCCCAATGCATCATATGCCACATCAAAACCTGAAGCATCAGCAAGCGTACCTTGTACACTGAAGTAAAACTTTATTTTAGGTTCAGTTCCTGAAGGTCTAGCACTTACTTTACTTCCATCCGCAAGAATGAACTGCAAAACATTACTCTTTGGAAGTTCTATGGCACAGATCTGACCGTTAGTCAAATCCCGCGCTTCTCTTTTTTCATAATCCAGCAAAGAAGTTACAGCAACACCACCGAGAAGAGATGGTGGATTTGTGCGATACCGATCCATCATCTCAGCAATTTGTTGCTGCCCATCCATTCCCTTTTTTGTTATGGAAATGAGGTGTTCTCTGAATAATCCATGTTGGATATACAAATCAATAAGTTTAGAAAACAATGAATGTCCTTTACTTTTCTCATAGGCAGCCATTTCACATAACAACGCAACAGCACTAACAGCATCCTTATCCCGAAGCTGACTACCAATCATCAATCCGTATGATTCCTCTCCTCCTATAACATAATTCTCATTGGATTCTTTTTCTTTGATTAATTCTGCAATCCATTTAAATCCTGTCAAAACATTGTAACATCTGATGCTGCTATGGGCAGCTATGATGTCGATCAAATCAGTTGTCACGATGGTTTTAACCACCATATCGTTTTCTTGAGCAATTCCTTTTTCTTTTCTTGCTTCAATCAAATAATTGAACGCAAGAACAGCAGTCTGGTTTCCATTCAGCAACACCCATTTACCATGGTTATCTTTTACACCTACTCCTACCCTGTCTGCGTCTGGATCTGTTCCCAAAAGTATATCTGCATCAAGTTGTTCGGCTTTTTTAAGCCCCATACTCATCGCTTCTGCTTCTTCAGGATTGGGGTAGACCACAGTTGGGAAATTTCCATCCGGTACTGATTGTTCATCTACAATGTGAACATTATCAAATCCAAATGCCTGAAGTACTTTCGGAACCAATACGATACCTGTTCCGTGAATTGGCGTATAAACAATTTTAAGATTTTTTTGACTGGAAATGATATCGGGATATACACTCAGGCTTTTCACCATCTCTATATATTGATTATCCAGTTCCTCATCAATGAGGTGAATATTTTGCTCTCCTCCGTTCCACTTTACATCCTCAACCCGGAGAATTTTTTCAACTTCATCAATTACATTTTTATCATGTGGTGGAACAAGCTGACCGCCATCATTAAAATAAGCTTTGTACCCATTGTATTCCTTTGGGTTATGCGAGGCTGTGCATACTACCCCACCATGACAATGCAGTTGTCTTATTGCAAATGAAAGTTCAGGTGTTGGTCTGAGTGCGGAAAATAAATAAACCAGAATGCCATTAGCAGCCATAACATTTGCTGTAATTTCCGCAAATGTTCTGCTGTTGTTTCTGCTGTCATGCGCTATGGCAACCCTCAATTGTTCATTTGGAAAAGTCCGTATGAGGTAATTTGCAAAACCCTGCGTAGCCATTCCAATCGTATACTTATTAATACGGTTGGTTCCCACACCCATAATACCACGCAATCCGCCTGTTCCAAATTCTAAGTTTTTATAGAAGGAATCCTTCAGTTCACCACTGTTTTCAGTTTGCATCCTCAGAATTGCATCCTTAGTATCAGTATCATAACTTCCGCTTAACCAGGCTTGCACTCTATCCTGAATGAAGTGTTCCATATCTGCTTATTTATACAAACTTAATAAAGAGATATGGAATTGCGACTTACATTGCTTTGAATATCTTTGTACAAGTGAAAAAAGTCTGTCTCATCATACTAATTTTATGTTTTAACCAGCTTCATGCCCAGCTTCAATCTAACATCGACATTGGTAGAGACACTACCTTCAAAAAAAGGAAGTGGGTGTTGGGAACTGTTCAGACATCTCTTTGGGCCGGTTCCTTCGTAGCATTAAATAATGCTTGGTATGCCAATTATCCCAAATCCCCTTTCCATTTTTATAACGACGGCAAAGAGTGGCTTCAAATGGACAAAATAGGTCATTCATGGTCCACCTACCAAATAAGTCAGCACACCACTAAAATCTGGGAATGGGCTGGCACAGGTCATCAACAATCAGTTTTAATTGGAAGCCTGAGTGGAATGGCCTACCTGAGTGTAATTGAAATTCTGGATGGATATTCAGACAAATGGGGATTCAGTGGATACGATGTATTGGCGAATGCTGCTGGTGCTGGATTATTTGCATTTCAGGAATTAGGTTGGAAAGAACAACGCATTCAAATGAAATTATCATATTTGCCCGTCAGATATGGGAATCTTGCTGACAGGGCTGATGATTTATTCGGGGAAGGTAGTATAGAGAAGGTTTTAAAGGATTATAACGGACAAACATACTGGCTTTCTGCCAATATCAAATCATTTTTCCCCAATTCAAATGTTCCTTCTTGGCTTAATATCGCGGCTGGCTATGGTGCAAAAACAATGCTTGGGGGCTATGAAAACAAATGGTACGATGGCAATGGAAACTTAAAGACCAGATTCGATATAAAAAGGATCAGACGTTTTCACCTTTCATTGGATATTGACTTAACCAAGATTAAAGTAAAAAACAAAAAGATTGAAACCATCTTTTCCCTTTTCAATGTACTCAAGATTCCGGCACCCTCATTTGAAATCAGGAGTGATGGCCAATTTAAATTTCATCCCCTCTATTACTGAAGCATATTTTGATATCCCTTATATTAATAGCATAAGTAGATTATCAAGTGTCTTTTTCCTGAATAAAAAATGAAGCCCATCTGTCGTATCTTCGTTATTAAAACCTGCATTTACCGGTTCTTTTATAGAAATATTAAAGCAAAATTAAGGTACGATGAAGGTTCTGAAAATAACTGAATTAATACTTCAATCTTCATCGATATGAATCTTGATTATCAGCAACTTATACCCGAAAATTTCAGTAAAAATACCAGGGTTTGGATCTATCAGTCAAGCCGACTTTTTACCTTGAGTGAGGCATTGCAGCTTGAAGAAGAATTAAAGCAGTTTGGTGAAAACTGGCTCTCACACGGGGCAAGTGTCAATGCATCCTGTTTTCTTTTCTTTGGTTACTTCATCATCCTGATGGCAGACGAAGCTGAGATAACTGTAAGTGGTTGCAGTACAGATAGCTCAGTAAGATTTGTAAAAAACATTGAACAATCTTATAATGTATCCCTTTTTGATAGAACAAATCTTGCTTTTATTGTTAAAGACAAAATCGAATTATTACCTCTTTCTCAGGTAAATTATGCTATTCAAAATGGCTATATCAGTGATTCGACCTTGTTTTTTGACAATGCTATTCAGGATATTTCAGCGTTCAAGAACAAATGGATTGTTCCCGTAGCAGATTCCTGGCTAGGAAAAAGACTAAATAATAAAATTAAAGAATGACAATTTGTCACGCATTACCTTTTCATTAATTTTGCAGCATGTTAGATAACGGAAATAAAGTGATAGATGAATCAAGGCAGGGGGAAGCCTATGGACAAGGCATCTTGAGTGAGGATAATGGGTATGCCAGGAGATTTTACATAGAAAGTTATGGTTGCCAGATGAATTTCAGCGACAGTGAAATTGTTGCATCAATCCTCAATAACAGTGGTTTTGGGGCAACCAGAAATATAGATGAGGCAGACCTTATCTTCTTAAATACCTGCTCTATACGTGAAAAAGCCGAGCAAACAGTTCGAAAGCGCCTGACCGAATTCAAAAAAATAAAGCAGTCTAAGCCTGATATGTTGGTGGGTGTGCTGGGGTGTATGGCGGAACGCTTAAAAAGCAAGTTGCTTGAACAGGAAAAGCTTGTGGATATTGTAGTTGGTCCGGATGCTTACAGAAGTCTCCCCGTTTTGATTGAAGAAGCAGGCTCGGGAACCAAGGCAGTAAATGTCTTGTTAAGCAGGGAGGAAACATATGCTGATATATCACCTGTGAGACTTAATTCAAACGGTGTAACAGCCTTTGTAAGTATCATGCGCGGTTGTAATAACATGTGTTCATTCTGTGTTGTACCTTTTACCAGGGGTAGGGAAAGAAGCCGGGATGTGAATTCCATCGAGCAGGAATGCAGAGACCTTTGGGAAAATGGATATAAGGAGGTTACTTTACTCGGACAGAATGTGGACAGTTATTATTGGGTAGATCCCATTACCGAGCAAGTTTTTAACTTTGCCAATTTGCTTGAAAGAATAGCATTGATAAATGTGGAAATGAGAGTTCGTTTTAGCACCTCGCATCCAAAAGATATAACGGATGACGTATTACATGTCATGAAATCTCATGATAATATCTGTAAATACATCCATCTTCCGCTTCAAAGTGGCTCAACCCGCGTACTTCAGCTGATGAACCGCCCATATACCAAGGAGTGGTATAAAGCAAAAGTTACCAGAATTAAGGAAATCATGCCAGATTGTGCCATCAGTGCCGATATCATAGCAGGTTTTTGTACAGAAGAAGACCAGGATCATCAGGACACCCTGGAAGTTATGAAATTCAGTGGTTATGATTTTAGCTACATGTTTATTTATTCGGAAAGACCAGGAACATTGGCTGCTAAAAGATATACGGATGATATTCCCGCTGAAATAAAGCAAAAACGACTTGAAGAAATCGTGTTAATGCAAAATGAATTGTCGTTTACCAGTAATAAAAAAGATCTTGGCAAGACGTTTAGGGTTCTGATTGAAGGAAACTCAAAACGCAGTGATTCCCATTGGATGGGCAGAAACAGTCAGAATAAAGTAATCGTTTTTCCAAAAATTGTCGGATCTGACTTAAAACCAGGAAATTATACTTCAGTTTTGGTTGAGAATTGTACGCAGGCAACCTTACTTGGAAAGATAATTGATTAAATATAAAGGATGGATATTCAGTCGATTAAAAACAGGTTTGGTATTATTGGGAATTCTCCAGCCTTGAATTATGCACTTCAGGTAGCCACACAGGTTGCCAATACAGATTTGACAGTTTTGATAGTTGGTGAAAGTGGGGTTGGTAAAGAGATATTCTCACAGATTATTCATGCATTATCACCGCGGAAACACAATCCTTTCATTGCTGTTAACTGCGGTGCCATTCCTGAGGGAACGATTGACTCTGAATTGTTCGGACACGAAAAAGGATCATTTACCGGTGCTGTTGATGCAAGAAAAGGCTATTTTGAGACCGTAAATGGGGGCACACTTTTCATGGATGAAATAGGTGAAATGCCGCTTGGTACGCAAGCCAGACTTTTAAGGGTACTTGAAAACTCCGAGTTCATCAGGGTAGGATCATCGAAAATGCAGAAAACAGATGTGCGTGTGATTGCTGCCACCAATAAAGATTTATTGGAAGCTACCCAAGTGAATAAATTCAGAGAGGATTTATATTACAGGTTAAACACAGTGCCCATTCGGGTTCCATCACTGAGGGAAAGAAAGGAAGATATTCTATTATTGTTCAGAAAGTTTGCAGTTGATTTTGCCGAAAAATACAGAACCACCCCTATTCAGTTGACTGAAGAAGCTAAATCAATCCTCCTGAACTATCCATGGCCAGGTAATGTCAGGGAATTAAAAAATATTGCAGAACAAATTTCAGTGCTTTCCGTACAGAAAACTATCTCAGGACCTGATTTAGAAAGGTTTTTGCCTAAAATGCATCAATCCAATCTTCCAATGATCGTAAGTAATGCACAAACTGGGAGTGGCAAAAGTGAGTTTATGAATGAGCGGGATATTCTTTACAAACTTTTTTTCGACTTAAAGAAAGATGTAACTGAAATGAAAAAAATGTTTCTTGAGATCGTTCAAAACCCATCCAATATCCCTACCATGGCCCACGTTATGGAAGAAACTTATCTGGAAGACATTCCCGTTTCAAGACAAAAATCAGATTCAGGCCATCATGGAAATATACTTCCCGTGCTTGCACAGCCTGTATTAATCAATGAAAACCGTGAAATTCATGACTCTATAATCGTTGATGAATCACTCAATATTATGGATAAAGAGAAGGAACTCATTGAAAAGGCGCTAAGAAAACATAAAGGCAAACGAAAAGATGCTGCTACAGATCTTGGCATCAGCGAAAGAACACTTTACAGAAAACTGAAAGAATATGACATTGAAGATTAATAAGTTATACACCTTAGTTAAAGTGTTTATACCGGTATTGGTCGCCATCATTTCCCTTCAGGGCACATGCCGGTACTCCCTCAAGGATGTGTCTATACCACCGGAAATAAAAACGGTTAGGGTTTTCTTCATTGAAAACAAGGCGCGATATATAAATCCACAATTAAGTCCGAAATTAACTGATAAATTACGACAGAAAATTGTCAACCAAACAAGACTTTCACAAACCAACAACGATGCAGATTATGAAGTAAGCGGCTATATCAGCGAATATTCTGTTAGTACTTCAGGTATTTCCCAGCAACAAGTTGCAAGTAATAACCTCAATGTAACTGTCCACATTGTTTTCAAGAACCGACAGAATGACAAACTTAATTTTGAAGCGGACATAACCAGAAATTTCCCATTCTCTGCATCAAAAAGTCTTACACAGGCTGAAGCAGAACTAAATGATCAAATCATAACCAACCTTACCGACGAGATTTTCAATAGAATTTTTTCAAATTGGTAAAGCGGACTATATTAGCAACATGACAAAGGAAACTGACTACCTCATCCAATCAATATTTGAAGGAGAAAGCCTGGAGGAGATGCCCCTGGATGAATTAAGAATATTTACTGAAAAATATCCATATTCTTCTATCATTCATTTCCTTTATACTTGTAAGTTAAAATCTATCTACCATATTGAATTTCCGGAAGCGGTTACCAAAACTGCTATTTTCTTTAATGACCCTTATTGGCTCAACTTCCAATTGAGCGAGGACACAGAAATGGGTAATTTTAAAAAAAGTGGTTATGAATATAACCTCCAGGAAAGGAATGAAGAAGTTAAACCTGTGCTGTCTGGTAGTGCTGAAGCGCCAAGTACCTGGGAAGATGAAGATGGATATGAATATCCTGAAGAACAGGATGAGGTAGAAGCTGCTAAATCGTTAAAAGAGCAACCCAGCACTGAAACTTTTAATTTTCCGCAATTTAAACCGTCTGAATCAATTCAGGTTGATAGTATTGACCAACTCATTCCGATTGAG
>JBDLUZ010000032.1:0-13002 GCA_039805045.1 Bacteroidota bacterium
TATCACTTCAGATATTTTCATGGTATGCACGGGAACAGGCATTGCACCTTTCAGGTCTATGATTCAACACATTCATCACAATAACATCCCGCACAAGGAGATTTTCCTCATATACGGTACGAGAAAATGTCCTGATGCATTATACCTGGAAGAATTGCTTGACTTAAAACAGAAACTACCTGGGTTTCATTATTTCCCAACGTTTTCAAGGGAACAAAATGTTGCAGACGGGTTGTGTATTGGATATGTTCATGGTATTTATGAGCAGCTGATGGAAGGTCAAAGGGATTCCCCGCAGTTCTATCTTTGCGGTTGGAAGGAGATGATCAATGAAGCTCGACAGCGCATACAGCATTTAGGTATAGACAAAAAGGCTATTCATTTCGAGTTATACGGGTAATAAATCTGAATTAATATATTTTAATTGATAATATTATGAAAATAAAATGCTTACTGGTGTTGGGAATTTTTAGTGCATCATTGCTGCAGGCGCAATCCAAAATCAATGAAAATTGGGCAGATTGGGCCAATTTCAAGAAATATGCAGAACAGAACAAAGCGGTACCTGCTCGGGTAAAAGGAGAGAAGCGGGTGGTTTTTCTGGGGAATTCTATTTTTGAAGGTTGGCTTAGACTCAGGCCCGAGTTTTTTGCGGGAAAACCGTATTATGATAGGGGGATAAGCGGACAAACAACGCCACAAATGCTACTCAGGTTCTATGAAGATGTATTGGCACTGGATCCGGAAGTGATGGTACTGAAAGCCGGCATCAATGACATAGCCCAAAATACTGGCCCCTATAATCCATTGCAAACACTCAATAACATCAAGGCCATCGCGCAATTGGCAAGAGCCAATGGCATTAAAGTGATTCTATGTTCTGTACTTCCGGCCAGTGATTTCCGGTGGAGACCAGGTCTTGAGCCAGGAGATAAGGTAATTGCCTTGAATAATGCAATCCGTGACTTTGCTAAGGCAGAAGGCTTTTATTATTTGGATCTTTACAGCTCAGTAGTGGATGACAAAAAAGGTATGAAAGCAGAATATGCCAACGATGGTGTGCATCCTACAGTAGAAGGATACAAAGTATTGGAGCCGCTTGTTGAAGATGCTATCCGGAAAGTAAAGAAATAGGCTAATCCCTATTTCTTTGGTCTGCTCCAGGGTCTATTGAGCATTTTTGGAATGATGGTATCAAACCTAACCTGTTGGTCTGGGGTACACATGGTTCTCAATCTGGAAAAATGACTGAATGCGTGTTTGTCTGCTGCCAGATTTTTTTGACTTATGGCAGTAAGCAGACCGGCAACAACTGAATCGTCAGGAGATTTTTCTAAATGACTGTATAAACTGTCTTTCAGATTACGGATTTCGCCCCAAATGGGTTTCATTTCCTTGAAATATTCTTCTTTCAGGATTTTGAATGTGTCAATCTGGCTCTGTTCAAGCCCAACCTCTTTATACCAAGCAGACACACGGTCTTCAGGCTTTCTTTTGTCTGACTTCTTATCAGTATTAAATCCGGTCAGCAAATATGCCAATACGCTGTTACTGATCAGCAAAACCAAGACAATGAAAAGCATCCAACGGTATCTGGTTTGTGTCATAACTAAGGTGTTTCGTTGATTTCGTAAGGATTGATATTGTGCTGAATATATTCAGCCGCTATCGGCTGTCCAATATCTTCCATCGTTTGGTATTCCTGCATCTTGGAGTTTACAAGGTATCCGTTGATAAAGAGGAAAACGAGGGCAAAACAAATGGCAAAAGCAGGCCTGGTGACAAACCTGAAAATTGCAATTTCAGGCCTATTTTGTTCTTTCATGAGTCGAGCTTGAACCCTGGTATAAAGGAAGGGTTGCGGCTCAGCCCGCTGAATATTTTCAAGGCTGTTTATAATGTCGTCTGATGAAAAATTTTGTTTCATGCTGATGAATACTGTTTAATAGATGCTTTACAACGCAATTTATTGCGCTGCTATTCTAAGTTATAAAAGTTTTTTAATAAATCTTTCAGATTTGTCTTGGCACGGTGCAACAATGATTCCACTGCTGAAAGACTTGTTTTCATGACTTCTGCAACTTCTTGGTAACTCAATCCCTCCACCTTGTTTAAAATAAACGCAGTTTGCTGGTTTTCAGGTAGTTGCTTGATGGCTTTAAATAATATTGCGGACTTTTCCCTGTTGTCAAGGGTAACGCCCGGATGGTGAAAATCGGGTAATTCAAGGGTCAGCTCATTGTTCTCGCCTAAAATCGGACTTAAAAATCCAAATCTTTTCTTTCGCTTCTTCCGCCTCAAAAATTCCAATGCTGTAGTGACCGCTACCCTGTACACCCATGTTGAAAGTGCAGATTCTCCTTTAAACTGAGTAATTGACTCAAAAATTTTTACAAAAATATCCTGTGTGACGTCTTCTGCGTCCTCCGTATTTTGTAAAAAGCCAATAACTGTATTGAACACGAGAGATTGTCTTGTTTCAACCAATTCCCTGAACGCTATCGCATCCCCCGACTTTAACCTCGATATCAGTTCAATTTCATTCAAATGCATTCAGATTGATAAGACCGGTAAAGTTATAAACTATTCATCATCAAACACCCGTTATTTAGATGATGAAAGTTTTAAATAATTGTGCCTGTTTGAAATTCAGGCTACGTCTATTTTTTCAGTAAGTTTGAAAAAAAATCAGTCATGCCGAATTTTGAATGGAAGGGTGTTTTCCCCGCTTTGCTTACTCCTTTTACAGCCGATGATCAGGTTGATATTGCAATGTTTGAAAAGAATCTTGATGCCCAGGTGGAAGCCGGCATTCATGGAATCATCATTGCGGGTTCCCTTGGTGAAGCCAGCACATTGACACTTGCTGAAAAAGAGTCACTTGTAAAATTTTCAGTTTTAAAGCTTGCTGGTAAAATTCCAGTTATCATGAATATTGCCGAAGGCGCAACACGAGAAGCTGTTCTTCAGGCAAAGCTTGCCAAAGAATGGGGTGCTGACGGACTGATGCTGCTTCCGCCAATGCGTTATAAGGCAGATGACAGAGAAACAGTTGAATTCTTCAAAGAAGTTGCTCGGAATACAGATTTGCCAATCATGATTTATAATAATCCTGTTGACTATAAAATTGATGTAACCCTTGATATGTTCCAGGAACTAACGGAGTTTCCACATATCAATGCTATCAAGGAGTCCACCCGGGATGTTACCAACATCACCAGATTGAAAAACAGGTTTGGAAACAGGTTTGCAATTCTGTGTGGGGTTGATCCGCTTACTGTTGAAGAACTTGCGTTAGGTGCAGACGGACTGGTCGCAGGATTGGTTGATGCATTTCCTAAAGAAACAGTTGTCATGTACAATCTCGTAAAAGCAGGGAAAATGGATGAGGCTATTGCTATTTACAGGTGGTTTATGCCTTTGCTTGAGCTGGATATTCACCCCAAACTGGTGCAATACATCAAGCTTGCTGCAGTTCAGACCGGTATAGGTACAGAAAATGTGCGTGCGCCACGTCTCCCACTGGTTGGTGAAGAAAGGGAACGCGTACTGAAAGTTATCAATGATGGAATTGCTTCAAGGCCAAAACTTTAAATATGTTTACAGACGTAACAATAGACCAGGTTAGTGAGGCTATGTCAAGATCTGCTGAGGCATTCAGCACTTATTCAAAGTTCAGCCTGAGTCAAAGGGCCAAACTGATGAAAGCCATAGCGCGTGAGATTGAAGCACTGGGAGATGAGCTGATCTCCGTGACCATGCGGGAAACCAACCTTCCTGAAGCCAGGTTAAAGGGTGAAAGGGGCAGGACCATATTTCAATTAAACAGCTATGCAGAGGCTTGTGAAAGGGGTGATTGGCTCGAAGCAAGAATCACAACAGCCATTCCTGATAAAGTACCACCAAGGCCGGATATCAGGAAAATGTTGGTACCGCTCGGACCAGTTGTTGTTTTTGGCTCAAGTAATTTTCCTTATGCTTATTCTACTGCTGGTGGAGATACCGCCACTGCACTTGCAGCTGGATGTACAGTTGTTGTAAAAGCGCACCCTGCTCATCCTGAAACTTCTGAAATGATTGCTGGTGCTGTTAAAAAGGCACTTGATGGGTTGCAGATGCCCCAGGATATTTTTATTCACCTAAACGGCGCTTCATTTGCTGTTGGAGAAGCCTTGGTTAAAAACCACCACACACAGGCTGTTGGTTTTACTGGATCTTATTCAGGTGGGATGGCCTTGTTCAACTGGGCAAACCAGCGGAGTCAACCCATCCCGGTATTTGCTGAAATGGGCAGTGTAAATCCAGTTTTTCTATTTCCAGAAAAACTAGAGGCAGATCCTTCGGGTATTGCACAAATGTATGCTGAGTCCATCACGTTGGGTGTTGGACAGTTTTGCACAAATCCTGGATTGCTCATTGCCGTGGATTCTCCTCAGCTGGATACATTTAAGGGACTCTTGGCAGAGAAATTACAACAAATAAAAGTCGGTAAAATGCTTCATGAGGGCATCGCAAAAAATTACCAACAGAAAAGCTTACTAATCCTTTCACAGACAGATGTTTCCTGTATTACCTCAGGTGCTCAGGATGCCTTAAATAGTTCGCCTGAGCCAATCCTTACTGAAGTTTCTGGAACAGTTTTTCTGAAGAATCCGCTTTTACAGGAAGAGGTATTTGGACCTTTCTCCATGCTGGTTAGGTGCAAAGATCAGGATGAAATGGCTGCAGTTGCAAGAAGTTTAGCAGGGCAGCTCACCTCCACACTGATGGCCACAGACAATGATTTCTCCGCAAATGCTTCCATTGCAGATATAATTGCATCCAAATGTGGCAGAATAATCCTGAATGGGGTTCCTACAGGCGTTGAAGTATGTCAGGCAATGCATCATGGTGGTCCATTTCCGGCTTCTACTGATTCAAGATTTACATCAGTAGGCGCAGACGCCATCAAAAGATTTGCAAGACCACTTGCATTTCAGAACTTTCCGGATGCAATACTCCCTGATGAATTGAAGAATGCCAACCCGCTTGGCATCACCCGATCAGTTAATGATATTCCAACAAGCCAATCTTTATAATGAAATCATTCCTCTTTTTGCTGTTGCTTGTCCATTACCAATTGTATGCCCAAAATACACCTGAGCCCAATAATGCCGTATTGAAATCCATTATTTCCCGCAACAGGTCTTTTAATGAACAGGAAAGAAAGCTTTCTTTGGCATCTGGGTATCCATTGGGCCTGCATGGAGAAGCAGAAGCCAAAAGACGTCATGATTTTGCCTTACAGGTCTCTGATGAAATCAATCGGATAGATAAAAAAGACCTGGATTTTGCTGATGAGATTAATGCAGAATTGCTGTTATACAGCTTTGAAGATGATATTTCAGCGTTTAGATTCAGGTCTTTTTTGAACCCAATCCTTTCAGAGGGGGGATTTCATACGCAGGTATCAGGTTTGTCAAATACGGTATTGCGTTCAGTTAAAGATGCTGATGAATACCTGGCTAAGCTAAATGACTTGCCTCGGTATATGGAAGAACATTTCAAGTTGATGCGCGAAGGATTGAAGATAGGTATTGCACAGCCCTATGACGTAGTTAAAAGCTTCAACAATACCTATGAAATCCATATTGTCAATCTACCTGAACAATCTGTTTTCTGGAAACCCTTCTTGAAAAAACCAGACGGGATAAGCGATGCGGACTGGATCTCAATTCAGGAAAGGGCAAAAAGTACCGTAATAAATAAGGTTATTGTGGCCTTCAAAATGGTGAAAAACTTTTTTGAAATGGAGTACCTTCCTGCAGCACCCAAAAAGCCGGGGGCACAGTTCTTCCCGGAGGGAAAATTATTTTACCAGGAACGGGTCAGGCATTACACAACTACAGACCTTTCATATGATTCAGTTTTCAATATTGGATTGCAGGAAGTTGAACGTATAAAAAAATCCATGCAGGATGTTATGAGTCAGGTGGGTTTTAAGGGTTCCCTACAGGCTTTTATAACATCATTGAGAAGTGACCCGAAATTCTACCCCAAAACAGGTGAAGAATTGCTTAAAGAGGCCTCATACATAGCCAAGAAAATCGATGGTAAACTACCGTCTTTATTCGGCAGGCTTCCGCGGCAGCCTTATGGCGTGGAACCTGTGCCATCAGAAATTGCGCCAACCTATACGGCTGGAAGGTATTCTCCAGCCCCAATCAGTGGCACACGCGCAGGTCATTATTGGGTTAATCTTTATAACCTGCCATCTCGCACACTTTATACGCTGGAGGCATTGACCTTGCATGAAGCAGTTCCGGGTCATCACCTGCAGATGTCACTGACCCAGGAGCTCGAAAATTTACCTCAATTCAGAAGAAACCTGTATGTCAATGCTTTTGGAGAAGGGTGGGGGCTCTATGCTGAATCATTGGGTTATGAAATGGGGCTTTATAAAGATCCTTACAGCCGTTTTGGGCAACTAACTTATGATATGTGGCGTGCCTGCCGGCTTGTTATCGATGTGGGATTGCATGCAAAAGGATGGTCCAGGGAAAAGGCAGTTGAATACCTTGCCAATAATACTGCACTTTCACTGCATGAAGTAAATACAGAAATTAACAGGTATATCGCGTGGCCGGGGCAAGCGCTGGCATATAAAATGGGAGAATTGAAAATAAAAGAACTGAGGCAAAGAGCCAGTGCTCAATTGGGTGATAAGTTTGATATCAGGAAATTTCATGATACCATCCTTTCTGAAGGAACACTTACCCTCAGGTTATTGGATAAACTTGTTGAAAAATACATCAAAGCACAAGGAGCTAAGCAATAACTGAACTGGATTTGTTTCTTTTTTGTTGCTCCATTGAAAAATAAAGTGCAGTTATGAGTGACATGACTAAATACCCTGCAACCAGATAATCGGCACCAGGGAAATAGTTGTTTACCTCGAACCAGCCACCCTGAAGGTATATTAGGATAATGCCAGTTGCGGTTTTTGCAATCTCCCATATCCACGCACTTTTGCTGCAGTCCATTAATTCTGTCATGGCATAAACATACAGGAAAATAAAGGCGCCATAATAGAAGATGGATGGACTGCCTATTTCAGCAATGTTCGCAAACAGATGGGATACAAATAAAAGCAAAAACAGCAACTGTGTCATGGACCAAATCCTGAATCCTTTTGATTGATTGGGCTCATATTTTTTGAATGCATACACGTCCTCTATTTTATAAACAGGATAGTTGGTCGCTACATCTGCGGGCCTCCATCCTGTTGGCATAAACCAGATTTTAAGTTTATCCTTCCATTCACCTGCTCGCCAAGCATCTTTGACGAGCAGCGTCAGGTGCTGAAAGTTTATCTTTATTGGATTCCATGTTGCAGCAGGTCTCGTTATGCCATAAACAGCTGGAATTTCCTGCTTTTCTTCTTGAAAAGTCCCAAATAATTTATCCCATATTATAAATACCTGGGAATAATTTTTATCCATGTATTCCGGATTAATGGCATGATGCACCCTGTGGTGGGATGGTGTCACAATGATTTGTTCCAGGAAACCCATTTTCTTGATGTGTTGCGTGTGATACCAGAACTGTATAAAAAGATGCAGCGGTCCCACAACAGCAATCACGTTACCCGGAACACCAAGTAATGCTGCAGGTAAAAGAAAGAAAGTAAACAGTCTTACAAATACAGAAATACTTTGTCTCAGCGCACAGGCGAGGTTGAATTCTTCACTGCTGTGGTGTATGATATGTGCATTCCAGAATAAATTGGTAGTATGCTGAATCCGGTGAACCCAATAGCCAGAGAAGTCAAGTGCCAGAAACGCAATAGCATAAGTTATCCAGCCTGATGAAACATGAACAACTGCTATATGATTGACCATCCATCCATAACTAATGACAGCCACACTGAGCCCGAGCACATCTTTTGTAACATTAGTAACCCCGGATGTCAGAGAGGAAATCATATCCATAAGTCTAACTGTATCCATCCCTTTTCGATATCCGTACCATTTTTCAAACAAAACCAGAAAAAGAAAAACGGGCATGGCAATCAATAGAATTCTTCCGTAAGTTTCCATTTAAAAAGATTGTAGTCGGCTAATTTCGACATTTTATTTAACTTGTAGAACTATGCCAACCCAATCTTTATCGTTACCACAAAAAAATGTTTACCATCGTTTAACAGGTCATGTTTTTGAATGCATTGATGCCCATACCTGCGGTAATCCTGTAAGGTTAGTTATTGCGGGTGGTCCTGCCTTGGAGGGAAATAACATGAGTGAGAAAAGACAACATTTTCTACGAGAATATGACTGGATAAGGCGGGGATTGATGTTTGAACCTAGAGGGCATGACATGATGAGCGGGAGTATCCTCTATCCGCCGCATGATCCTGAAAATGATTTTGCAGTTCTATTTATTGAAACAAGCGGATGTCTGCCGATGTGCGGACATGGCACAATAGGAACCGTAACAGCAGCTATTGAGTCAGGATTAATCACACCAAAAAAGTCAGGCACAATAAGAATGGAGGCGCCGGCCGGACTTGTTGAAATCACTTACACCATGACTGGTGAAAAAGTCAGTTCAGTCAGACTTACCAATGTAGCTGGTTACCTTGATCAGGAAAATCTTGCTGTGGATTGCCCCGGGCTTGGTGAGATAAAAGTTGATGTGGCTTATGGAGGAAATTTTTATGCCATAGTTGATAAACAACCTAATTTCCCAGGTTTGCAGGAGTTTACAGCAGACCAGCTAGTTAGTATGGCCAGGACATTGCGTAGCAATATAAATGCACGCTACAAGTTTGTTCATCCCCTCAATCCAACCATTCATTCCTGCAGCCATATCCTCTGGTGTGGTGATGTGATGGATAAGGATTCAACTGCCAGGAATGCAGTATTCTATGGTGATAAAGCGATTGACAGGTCACCATGTGGTACGGGAACAAGTGCACGAATGGCGCAATGGTATTCAAGGGGCAAACTGAAAAAGGGGGATGAATTTATACACGAAAGTATTATCGGAAGTAAATTCACAGGACGAATCGAGGAAGAAACATCCGTTGCCGGTAAACCCGCTATGAGGCCATCGATTGAAGGATGGGCGAAGATTTACGGACATAATACCATTTCCATTGACCCCAATGATGATCCATATGCCCACGGATTTCAAGTTATTTAGCTACATAATTGATCTTCATGCATAAAAAATTATTCCTGTTATTGTTACTCCCGCTTAACTGTGTTTTTGCACAAGATGGAGAAATGGATTTTATCTGGTATAATAAGCCAGCAACTGTTTTTGAAGATGCATTGCCTGTGGGCAATGGCAGAATTGGTGGCATGGTTTACGGCGGTATTGAAAAGGAAAAAATTTCACTGAATGAATCCACCCTCTGGGCGGGATACCCGGTTGATCCCAACATGAATCCTGAGGCAAAGAAATACCTACCGCTGGTCAGGGCAGCCCTATTTGCCGGAGAATATCAAAAAGCGGATAGTTTAACACGTTTCATGCAGGGTAAGTTTTCCGCTTCTTATGCACCAATGGGTAACCTTATCATTGATTTCGGAATTAGCGCTGCATCAGGCTACAAGCGTGAACTTGAGTTGAATACAGGAACCCACCGTGTAAGTTTTGAATCCGGCAGTACCTTATATACCCGTGAAACATTTATTTCCTACCCTGATAAGGCAATGTTTATCCGACTGAAAGCCTCGGGTAAAGAATACCTGAATATTTCAGTCTCATTAAACAGCTTGCTTAAATACAGAACAGAGGCAGAACTGGGAGATTTACTCCCTTTTAAAAACAGGTTGCGGATGTACGGCATAGCGCCTTCTGTTGCAGAGCCTAACTATAGGGGCAATATGAAGGATGCTGTGCAATATGATTCATCCCGGTCCATGCGTTTTGCAACGGAAGCCGGCGTTTTTCAAACTGACGGGAAAATTACTTCAGATGATAATTATTTGCGTGTCAGCAATGCCCGTGAAATTATTTTATATGTAACAGCTGCTACAAGTTTCAATGGTCATGAAAAAAATCCGGCATCGGGCGGAAAGAATGAGCAGGCTGAACTGGTTAAATTGGTTGGTCAGTTAAAAGGAAAGAATTATGACCTTATCAAGCAGACTCATGCAAAAGATTTTTCAGGATTCTATAACCGGGTTAAACTAAACCTGGGCCAGACTGAACGAAGAAAAATACCTACTGATGAAAGGCTGAGGCAATTTGCAAAAGGAATAAAGGATAATGATCTTGTCTCACTCTATTTCCAGTATGGGCGCTACCTGATGATCAGCGCATCCAGAACACCAGAAGTTCCCATGAATCTTCAGGGAATCTGGAATGAACAGGTCCGACCTCCCTGGAGCAGCAACTATACCATCAATATCAATACGGAAATGAACTACTGGGCTGCTGAAACAGCAAACTTGGCAGAAATGCATAAGCCTTTGTTTGGCTTCATAAGCAACCTGAGTAAAACCGGAGCGCAAACAGCAAAATCCTTTTATGGTACTGAAGGTTGGGTTGCGCATCACAATTCTGATATCTGGGCCATCTCAAATCCGGTTGGAGATTTCGGTCAGGGGGATCCGGTATGGGCAAACTGGACTATGGGAGGAACATGGCTGAGTACGCACCTTTGGGAACATTTTCTGTTTTCAAGAGATACAGTATTCCTCAAAAACCAGGCGTATCCACTTATGAAAGGTGCTGCTTTATTCTGTTTGCAGTTTTTAATCCCTGATAAGGATGGTAAACTGGTAACTGCTCCTGCAACCTCACCAGAAAACGTTTTTATTACAGAAAAAGGCGATAAAGGAGCAGTACTCTATGGAGGTACTGCAGATCTCGCCATGATACGTGAACTATTCAATCAAATGCTGGGTGCTCATCGTATACTTGGTTTGGATGCTGAGCTTGCACAGCAAATTCAAAAAGCTTTAGCGCAGTTATACCCTTACCAGATTGGAAAGAAGGGCAATTTGCAGGAATGGTATTTTGATTGGGAAGACAATGACCCTAAACACAGACATATTTCTCACCTGTTCGGACTTTACCCTGGATCATCAATTACCATGTCTAAAACACCGGAATTGGCAAATGCTGTAAAAAAATCGCTTGAACTCCGCACAAATAACGGAACAGGGTGGTCCATTGCCTGGAAAATAAATCTTTGGGCAAGATTGCATAATGCCACCATGGCCTACGATGCCATAAAGACAATTCTGACTTATTATCCGGCCGATAAAAATGAGATTAAAATGGCAGGTGGCGGAACGTATCCCAATCTTTTTGATGCCCATCCGCCCTTTCAGATTGATGGTAACTTCGGGGCAACTTCTGGTATCATTGAAATGTTACTCCAGAGTCATGATGGTAAATTGGAACTGCTTCCCGCGCTTCCTGCTGAATGGGAAACAGGGTCTGTAAGCGGATTGAAAGCCAGGGGTGGGTATACGGTGGATTTGAGTTGGACTAATGGGAAGCTGCGCAAGGCTGTAGTGAGGCCATCGAGAAATTTCACAGACAAGGTTGTTTATGGAGACAAGACCTGGACGATTACTCCCAATAAACCACTGATAATCAACTTATAATTTTAGTTATGCGCTTACTTTTATTCGTCGGACTGTATTGCTTCCCTTTTGCATCAGCAAAGTCACAGCATCAAAATCTGCGGATTGATCCGGTTAATTTTTCCAAAGTGCAGATTATCGATTCATTCTGGAAATCTAAGATGGAAAAGGTTGCCTCCAAAACATTGGATGCCTGTATTTTTCAAACAGAGGTGAAAACTGGCCGGATCCGAAATTTTGAGCAGGTACTTTTGGGTAAGTCAGGAAGGCATGAAGGTGTATTCTACGATGACTCTGATGTTTACAAAGCGTTGGAAGCAATGGCCTATGCCATCAAAACAACCGGAAACAAAGCATTGGAATCAAAAGCTGATGAGTGGATTGATAAGATAGCGGCCGCACAACAACCGGATGGATACCTGAATACTTTTTATACATTAACTAGCCCCAGCGAGCGTTGGAAGGATATGAGCATGCACGAAGATTATTGCGGGGGACACCTGATTGAGGCAGCCGTAGCCTATGCAGATGCAACTGGAAAAAGAAAATTGCTGGATGTAGCAATCAACTGGGCAGATCATTTTGACAGGACCTTTGGTCCCGATAAAAAACACTGGGTTACCGGTCACCAGGAACTTGAACTTGCTCTGGTGAAGCTTTACCGTGTTACAAAACTGGATAAATACCTGAAACTGGCAGACTGGTTACTGAATGAAAGGGGCAAAAAAGTCGCAAACGGATATACCTGGTCAGAATGGAAGGATACTGGCTATGCTCAGGATCTGGTGTCTGTTAAAGAGCAGTCTGAAATTACAGGTCACGCTGTAAGGGCCATGTATCTGTATACCGGGGCAGCAGATGTGGCCGCACATACAGGAGATAAGGATTATCTCACTGCCATGCGCAGGGTATGGGAGGATGTAGTTTACAGGAACATGTATATAACAGGCGGAATTGGATCTGCAGGAAGCAATGAAGGGTTTACCCGTGACTATGACCTTCCAAATGAACAAGCATACTGTGAAACATGTGCCTCCGTTGGCATGGTCTTTTGGAACCAGCGGATGAACAGCCTTACAGGCCAGGGTGAGTATATGGACGTTCTCGAGCGTAGCCTTTATAACGGGGCACTGGACGGACTTTCCCTCTCAGGCGATCGCTTTTTTTATGGAAACCCACTTGCTTCAACAGGCAAACACGCAAGGAAAGAGTGGTTTGGAACAGCCTGCTGTCCTTCAAACATAGCAAGGTTAATCAGTTCACTTGGAAGTTATGTTTACGGTCAGCTAGAAAATAAGATTTTTGTGAACTTATTCGTAGGAAGCGAAACAAGTTTTACGCTTAAGAAGGGTATAATGGGGATAAAGATGCAGACAGGTTATCCCTGGTCTGGATTGATATCATGCCGCATCTCAAT
>JBDLUZ010000033.1:0-12850 GCA_039805045.1 Bacteroidota bacterium
CAGCCCCATCTCATCATCTTCACTGCAGCAAACTTTCATTACCTGTTCAAGACACCTGAACATCATGTCTGAATTTGCAATTTTATAGATCCCTACAAGCGCATTGTTCGTTCTTGGAATCTGTGGTTTTTCAATTACCCGTGTAACGGCACCAGATTCATCAGTTTCTGCCACACCAAACTCCCTGGGGTCATCCACTTTCTTGATACAAAGCACAGAGCCTGGTCTGGACATCATTTCTGCGATGTTGTATTCACAGATGGTATCTCCCAGTGTAATAATCAGCTCGTCATGTTGCACTGCATCCTTACAGAGGTAGACAGCATGGCCAAGCCCTTTGCGTTCATTCTGGTGAATGATGGTGATGTTGAGGTGAGGATAATTGGTTTTGGCATAATCCATTATTTTATCCCCAAGGTATCCAACAACCAGGATGAATTCAGTTACCCCAACATCCGCCAATTGCTCAATAATATAACTCAATACAGTTTTCCCGGCCACAGGAATCAATGCTTTGGGCTGGGTATAGGTATGGGGCCTGAGTTTTGTACCCGCACCGGCAACTGGTATGATTGCTTTCATGATTTTTGTTTTTGCTTAACGCTGGCTGGCAATCAGCAGGTTAAGATCGGTGTATTTCAGGTTAAAACGCTGACTTAGATGAAAATTAGTCAGCGATCCCTTGAAAAGGTAAATACCGTTGCGGATATTTAGCTGATGCCAAACGAGTTTTTCTAAACCTCCTTCATCGCCGATTGTCATCAGCAAGGGCATTAAAACATTGCTAATTGCCTGTGAAGCAGTTCTGGCAAAACCAGAAGGGATATTGGGAACACCATAATGAATAACCCCATATTTGGTGACAACAGGTTTATCATGAGAAGTTACTTCAGCAGTTTCAAAACATCCGCCTCTGTCAATGCTTACGTCTACAATCACACTTCCCGGCCTCATTTGTGAAACCATCTCTTCGGTTACAACAACAGGCGTTCTGCCGGTATGTGAAGTGAGTGCCCCTACCGCCACATCACATGTTTTAAGTTGTTTGGCCAGGATTTTAGGCTCCAGCACAGAAGTCCACAGCCGAACCCCGATATTGTTCTGCAGCCGCTTTAATTTGTAGATATTGTTATCGAACACTTTCACGCTGGCACCCATGGCTAGGGCAGTTCGGGCAGCGTACTCTCCCACAATACCAGCTCCGATGATGATCACTTTCGTTGGGGGAATACCGGATATGCCTCCCAGCAACATCCCTTTGCCATTATTGGCACTGCTGAGGTATTGACCGGCTATCAGCATTACAGAACTGCCGGCAATTTCACTCATGCTTCTCACAATAGGATTATGCCCAGATTCATCCTTCAGGTTTTCAAAGGATAGTGCAGTTATCCTTTTTTCCATCATCTTTTCCAGAATATGGGTCTTCATGACCGGAAGATGTATTGGAGAAATGATGGTCTGACCAATTGAAAGCATGGGCAATTCCTCATCTGAAACAGGTGCAGATTTTACAATCATGTCGTTTCGGAATACTTCCTTTTTATCATGGAGGATGATGGCCCCCGCTTCAGCATAATCATTGTCAGAAAAATGAGCTCCTGTTCCAGCCCTCGATTCTACTGAAACAGCATGCCCATTGTTCACCAGCACACCAACGGCATCCGGCGTTAAAGCAATCCGGTTCTCCTGAAAGGCATTTTCCCTGGGGATGGCAATGGTGAGCGCTGCTGCAGCAGGTCTGATATCCAGGGTCTCCTCCAAAGGATCATAACTGAATGCATTACTTACAAATGGCTTCCTGGGCATTGATAAACAATTAAATACAAGTTAGTCATTTTTCACGGCATATGACCCGCAAATGACGTTCGTCAGTTCCAACAACAGTCAAATTCACCTCCAGGCGTCTTGCTGGAATCAAATCCCACCCCTTCGATGGCCATTCTACCAGACAAATTGCGCCACTGAACAAATACTCCTCCAAACCTGCATCAATGCCTTCGGCAACAGATTTAAGCCTGTATAAATCGAGGTGATAAATGGCATTTCCTTTCGGCAAACCTGAAGCTTCATACTGGTTTACAAGGGCGTAGGTGGGACTGCTTACGGTGCCTTTTACACCCCATATATTGCACAAAGCTGCAATAAGGGTTGTTTTACCAGCACCAAGGTCACCCTCAAAAGTACAAATACCGTAATCCCCAACCAATGCAGCCAGATGGCCTGCAACTGAGCCTATATCTTCCCTAGTGTAACTAATATCCATCATAATCATGAACACAAAGATAATTTAATCAGTAAATTCGTAGTATGGAGACGATACAGTGGAAAGTAGACGGGATGACTTGTGCAAACTGTGCACTGACCATCAACAAGTACCTCGACAAGCAAGGGATGAAAAACGTGCGCGTAAACCCGCTTGATGCCGAAGTCACTTTCGATATGGTAGAAGCAACCCCTGTAGTTGATCTTATCAAAGGCATTGAGGGACTTGGCTACCAGGTAACTGAAGGCAGTCAGGTAACTGGAGCACCTAAAAAAGGTTTTCTGCACAGCCAGACACAAAAATTGCTTTTTTGCCTGCCATTCACGCTGGTGTTGATGTTGCATATGTTGGAGTCCTGGTTACCTATTCACTGGCTCATGAACCCCTGGATACAACTCTCCCTCTGTATTCCTGTTTACCTGGTTGGCATGTCTTTTTTCGGGAAAAGTGCGCTTATCAGCCTGAAAAACAAAATGCCCAACATGAATGTACTGGTAGCGCTGGGCGCAACAGCAGCATTCTTCTACAGCCTTACAGGCACCTTGATCGGACGTGGGGAGGAATTCCTTTTTTATGAAACTGCAGCTACCATCATTACCCTTGTTTTTTTTGGCAATTACCTGGAAGACCGTTCCATGCAGTCAACACAGCGTGCCCTGAAAGCGCTCATGAAATCCCAAAAGGTGATGGCCAACATGATCGCTTTTGATGAAAATCATCAGGAGGTGATTTTCCCCATCGAAAATACACAACTCAAGGTAGGCGACCTCATCCTTATCAGAAGCGGAGAACAGGTTCCGATTGATGCAAAAATCCTTTGGGGCGACGCACATGTTAATGAATCCTTGCTCACAGGTGAAAGCATCCCCATTCACCGGCAGGCTAAAGATAAAATCATCGGAGGCAGTGTGCTGGAGTCTGGCTCCGTAAAAGCACAGGTTACAGCCACTGGAAATGACACAGTGCTGTCTGGTATACTGCAACTTGTAAAGCAGGCACAGGGCGAGAAGCCCCCAATCCAGCACCTTGCAGACAAGATAAGTGCGGTTTTTGTTCCCCTCGTGGTTGGCATTGCAGTGGTCACCTTCGTTGTTAATTTTTTTGTCACAGACACGTTTACTGATGCGCTCATGCGCAGCATCGCAGTGTTAGTTATAGCATGTCCCTGCGCCATGGGGCTCGCTACACCGGCTGCAATTGCGGTAGGCATGGGAAGGGCGGCGAGATCTGGCATACTTTTCCGCAATGCAACCAGTCTTGAAAACTTCAGAACCATCACACAGGTTGTGTTCGACAAAACAGGTACACTCACAACCGGGGGCTTCAAAATGTCTGCCTTCGACACCATGGGCATGCCGGAAGAAGAGTGGAAAACCATCATTTATTCACTTGAAAAATATTCAAACCATCCCATTGCCCAATGTATCACTGCCACTTTCAAGATGAAATCAGAAATACGTTGGGGAAAAATAGAAGAGATCAAAGGCCTGGGCATGAAAGGCACAGACAAGGAAGGAAATACCTATTGGGCGGGCTCCTATAAACTGGTTGCAGATAAGGGAGGAGAAGGCGGACACAACGTTTATGTGCTTAAAAATGATAAGCTTATTGGATGGATAGATGTACAAGATGAAATCAGAACTGAATCCAAGGAGGTAATCAGCTACCTGAAAAGTAAAAACCTGAAAACAATCCTGCTGAGTGGAGACAGGAAAGAAAAATGCGATCTGATTGCAACGTCTCTGGGAATTGATGAAGTCATAGCCGAAAAAACCCCTGAGGAAAAACTGACTATCATTAGCCAGCTTAATGCAGCAACACCTACCGCCATGGTGGGAGACGGGATCAATGATGCACCAGCCCTTGCCAAGGCCACAATAGGTATCTCCCTCAGTGAAGCCTCGCAACTGGCCATCCAAAGCGCACAGGTAGTCTTGATGAATTCAGGCATCAAAAACCTGCCGTTAGCGCTGGGATTAGGCAAACATACTTATGCAACGATACGCCAAAACCTTTTCTGGGCTTTTTTCTACAATATCATTGCGATACCCATTGCAGCATTGGGATTCCTGACACCTACTTTTGGTGCCCTGGTAATGGGGATGAGTGACGTTGTGCTGGCTGTAAATTCCGTCAGACTTTTCTTTAAAAAAGTGATCTGATTACACCAATTGCATGAGCCCTCGGGAAATTCTTAAACACTATTGGGGCCACAATGCCTTCAGAGCTGCCCAGGAGGAGATTATAGAGGCTATCTTGAACAAAAGAGACACATTGGCTATCCTGCCAACAGGCGGCGGCAAATCGGTTTGTTTCCAGGTTCCTGCGCTTGCCATGCCAGGATGCTGTTTGGTGGTATCGCCCCTCATTGCCTTAATGGAAGATCAGGTACAGCGACTCAAACAAATGAACATTCCTGCGGCAGCAATACGCGCAGGCATGACCTGGCAGGAATCTGCAAGCGTGCTGGAAGCATGCACAAATGATGAGCTAAAATTTCTGTACGTATCCCCTGAACGGCTGGAAACAAGGGCATTCAGAGAAAGCCTGCGCCACCTGCCCATCAACCTGCTCGCTGTAGATGAATCCCATTGCATATCTCAGTGGGGATATGACTTCAGGCCTGCTTACCTGCATATTGCCCGGGTAAGAGAGACATTTCCCTCAATTCCTGTTTTAGCACTCACTGCATCAGCAACACCTGAAGTTCAGGCAGACATCATCCTGCAACTGAAAATGCGTAACCCGCTTAAATTCACCACTTCCTTCACAAGGAAAAACCTGGTTTATGAGGTAATCCCATGTGTGAATAAAATCGGAACACTGATCAAAAGCCTTGAGTCTTTATCCGGGTCAGGAATTGTCTACTGCAAATCAAGAAGAAGAACAAAAGAAATAAGCGAGCTACTGCAACAGCAGGGAATTTCAAGTGATTATTACCACGCAGGACTTGACCAAGATACGAGAAGAACCAGACAGGAGTCATGGATTGCAGGTGAAACAAAAATTATTGCCTGCACCAATGCATTTGGCATGGGTATTGATAAACCGGACGTGCGGGTTGTAGTTCATGCGGATGTGCCAGACTGCCTTGAAAACTATTATCAGGAGGCAGGAAGAGCGGGCAGGGATGGCGAGCCTGCAAAAGCCATACTGCTTTATAACGACCGAGAACTGGCTGAACTGCAGTTACAGCCAGACATCAGGTACCCGAACATGCAAACCATCAGGAAAGTTTACCATGCATTGGCCAATTTCCTGCAGGTTCCAACTGGCGGTGGGGTGAACATTTCATTCGATTTTGATATGGAGACATTCATGGGCAGGTTCAAACTCAACCTTTATGATGTGCTCTACAGCCTGCAGGCCCTCAGGCAGGAACAAATCATCTCCTACCTTGAAAACGTCTTTCTCCCTTCCACTGTTCAATTCAATGCAGGACGTGCATACATCGAAGAAATAGAAGCATCCTTCCCTGCTTATGAACCGCTTGTTAAAGCCCTGCTGCGGTCCTATGCGGGCATTTTAGATCAACCGGTCAGGATCAGTGAACAACAATTGGGAAGAAGACTTTTCAAAGATGTAGATACTGTTCGCAAAGGGCTGACTTTCCTACATGGAACGGGGCTGATTCTTTATATACCCAGCAAAGATCAGCCTCAGATCAGTTTTTTACAAGGCAGGATACAAACTGATGAGCTAAATGTCAACCATGCCAATTACCTGAAAAGAAAAGCGGAATACAAGGCAAGGATTGAGAAAATGACCGGCTATATTTCAGACTGGGAGTGCCGTTCAGTTTACATTGGATCTTATTTTGGAGATGAGCACATATCACCGTGTGGGATATGTGACAATTGCAGGAAAAAAAACCAAAAAGAGTCCAGCTATGCGGAAATGAAAAATTTTATGGCCGCCATTAAAATGAAAGTAACAGATCCCATTGATTTTGATTCCCTTCGGTTGGCCCTGCAATCAGACGCTGAGCAGCTCAAAAAAACACTGGTTTATATGAAGGAGGAGGGAATAATTGGGATTGATGCATTTGGGAGAATCACCCTAAAATAAAAAAAGGGCCAGGATAGAAATCCAGCCCGTTTAAAATCCAATATCCTATGAAAAACCGATGTAAAAATAAAAACTTTAATAAAAAATGCAAGTAAACGGCAAAGAAATAAAAAAGATAAATCTCAATCTGCTGATTGTCTGCCTGTTACGCTTACAGATCTTCCTCCCTTTCCAGCATTAAAATGGCATTCTGGGGCACTATAAAATATTTTAGCCCCTCATATTCAATTTCAGTAGCCCCATTCATGAGAAAAATAGCGATATCACCTTCCCTGGCCTGCAAGGGCACGTATTTCACCTTTTCATCATCAGATTTCCATACCTCATCCTCTACCGGAATGGGTATTACAAACCCTGGTCCGGTCTTAATAACCATACCCTGCTGTACTTTCTCACGCTCCTGCACTCCGGGGGGCAAATACAACCCGCTGGCTGTCTTTTCGTTGGGCCTTGATGGCCTGATCAAAACCCTATCCCCTATGATAATGATTTTCTTAAATGTATTTTCTGAAGTAAGGTGCATGGATAGTATTTTTGCTATGAAAGTGCAGCAAATTTCAAATTTCATGCCTGTTTAACAAAATTTTATTGGCATGATCTCTGAATTGTCGCAGTTAATAATTTTATTTGTCTAAAACCTAAGCATATGTCTACCGCTGTTAAACCAAGGATTTTACTTTGTGAAGATGACCCTAACCTTGGCATCGTTTTAAAGAACTTTCTTGAGCTGAATGAATTTGAAGTTGTATTGGAAAGAGACGGAAGATTGGGACTGGCAGCTTTCCAGCGGGAGAAATTTGATTTGTGTCTGCTTGATGTGATGATGCCCAAAATGGATGGATTTGCGCTGGCAAAAGAAATCAGGGACATCAATGAAGAAGTTCCATTATTCTTCCTTTCTGCCAAGTCTATGAAAGAAGATCAGATAAAGGGTTATAAACTGGGTGCAGACGATTACATCACAAAACCTTTCGATACTGAGTTACTGTTACTCAAAATCAAGGCTATCCTTAAGCGAAATGAAGAGCAACACAAGGAACAGGAAAATACTGAATATGACCTCGGTATCTATCATTTTGTTCCAAAACTCCGGAAACTCTCCTCTGCAAATGGTGAAGTAACCTTGTCTCCCAAAGAAAATGAACTGCTCAAAATGTTGAGTGAGTATAAAAACGACAAGCTGGAAAGAGAACTGGCTTTGAAAAAGATCTGGGGCAACGACAACTACTTCAACGGTAGAAGCATGGATGTTTATATTGCTAAACTTCGGAAATACCTGAAGGATGACCAAAATGTTGAAATTGTCAACATTCATGGTGAAGGTTTTATGCTCGACATCAAATAACCCCTATCAGTTGTTGGAAAGCTGAATTCAGAACAGCAGATTATCCTGTGGCTTGAATGGTTTTCTGCCAAGGTGTTCGTATGCTTTTGCAGTTACCTCCCTGCCCCTACTGGTCCGCTGAAGAAATCCTTCCTGGATCAGGAATGGCTCGTAAACATCTTCCAGGGTTCCTGACTCTTCCCCCACTGCCGTGGCAATGGTTCCGAGCCCCACAGGACCACCTTTGAATTTATCAATGATGGTAGACAAGATTCTGTTGTCCATCTCGTCCAAACCATGCTCATCCACGTGCAGGGCTTTCAATGCATGCTTGGTAATATCGAGTGAAATCACTCCGTTACCCAGCACCTGTGCAAAATCCCTGACGCGCTTCAGCAAACCATTGGCGATACGGGGAGTTGCCCTGCTCCTGCGTGATATCTCTCTTGCAGAATCTGAAGTGATTTTTGTATTGAGGATACCGGCAGAACGGGTAATGATCCTTTCGAGCACCTCATTGGAATAGTATTCTAGTCTGTTTTTGATGGCAAACCTCGATAGAAGCGGTGCAGTCAACAACCCGCTTCTTGTGGTGGCACCTATGAGTGTAAACGGATTGAGGTTGATCTGGATGGTTTTCGCATTCGGACCACTGTCTATCATGATGTCAATCTTATAGTCTTCCATGGCAGAATACAGGTATTCTTCCACAACTGTACTCAGTCTGTGTATCTCATCAATGAAAAGCACATCATTCAACTGAAGGCTCGTAAGGAGTCCTGCCAGATCCGCAGGCTTTTCAATAACCGGGCCCGATGTTTCCTTGATGCTTACCCCCATCTCCCTGGCAACAATACGTGATAAAGTGGTTTTCCCCAATCCAGGAGGACCATGAAAGAGCACATGATCCAAAGCTTCAGAACGCATCTGAGCCGCTTTGATGAAAATACGCAGGTTTTCTATAATACCGGGCTGACCGGAGAAGTCTTCGAGACTTCCCGGTCTGATTGTATTTTCATATTCAAAATCGGGAGAACCTCCCGGTTTACCTGCTGGATCAAGATGGGGATTCATGTTCCGGTGAAATTAATGAATACCTCCTAAACGACCACGTTGATCATCTTCCCTTTAACATAAATTATTTTTTTAGGCGACTTGCCTTCAAGCCATTTGATGACTACCGGGTCTGCCATCACCAGCTGCTCGGCCTCAGCCTGTCCGATATTGACATCAAGCTCCATGGTTGTCCGGGTTTTACCATTGATGGCAACAGGATATTCGCAGGTAGTTTCAACCAGGTATTTTTCTTCGAGCACCGGATAGGCCGCATCAAGCACAGACCCCTCCTTACCAATACGAGACCAAAGCTCTTCAGCAATATGGGGGGCATAGGGAGAGAGCACTACAAGCAGTTTTTCAAGCAACTCCAATGAATGACATTTGAGATCGGTAAGTTCATTGACGCCAATCATGAAACCACTAACAGCAGTGTTGAATGCAAACTTGGCTGTATCATCCTCAACCTTTTTCATCATCCTGTAAAAGGACTTCCACGCTGCATCCGATGCAGGAGTCTGGTTGAATACAGACCCCTTCTCAGCATCAAAATAAAGTCTCCAGAACTTTTTGATAAACCTGTGCACCCCTTCAATTCCTTTGGTATCCCAGGGTTTATCCTGTTCTACAGGGCCAAGGAACATCTCATACATCCTGAATGTATCTGCACCATATTGTGATACAATATCATCAGGATTAACAACATTAAAATACCGCTTACTCATTTTCTCCAACCTACTGCCGCATTTATAAACACCTTCTTCTGTTATAAATGAAGCATCCGCGAAATCAGGCTTCCATTTTTTGAAACCTTCCATATCCAAGTTAAATCCGTCTACCAAGGCTACATCTACGTGCAGCTCATCGGTTTCATGTTGGTCCTTCAACCCCAATGAAACGAATTGTTTCGTACCTCTAATCCGATAAACCAATCTGGAATCCCCTCCAATTTTACCCTGATTAACAAGCCTTCTGAAAGGTTCATCAAAGCCTATATAACCCAAGTCAAACAAGGCTTTGGTCCACATGCGACTGTAAAGCAAATGACCAACTGCATGCTCCGTTCCCCCGATGTAAAGGTCTACCTGTCCCCAGTAATCACTGGCCTCTCTGCTACAAAATTCTTTGTTGTTGCCCGGGTCCATGTACCTGAGAAAATACCAACTACTACCTGCATACCCAGGCATGGTATTAACCTCACGGATTCCACCTCCATATTCAACCCAATCAGGAAGATTGGCGAGCGGACCTTGAGCATCCGGACCTGGCTTAAGGTCTGACAATTCAGGCAACAATACAGGAAGATCCTTTTCAGCGAGTGGAACAGCCATATCCCCATGCCACACAATCGGGAAAGGCTCGCCCCAGTAGCGCTGCCTGCTGAATGCGGCATCCCGTATTTTATAGTTGGTCTGTCGCTTCCCTATACCTGTCAATTCGATTTTTTCTATCGCCACAAGTATGGCATCACGCATAAGGAGTCCGCTCAGGAACCCGCTGTTTTCAAGAATTGCGTCTTTGGTAGGATTGGCATCATCACCATTGAATGCAGAACCGATAATATTGGTTACAGGAATATCAAAGTGCCTGGCAAACTTAAAATCCCGTTCATCACCACAAGGTACTGCCATGATTGCACCCGTTCCATATCCTGCCAAAACATATTCACTGATCCACACAGGAATTAGCCTGTCCTCAAAAGGATGTTTGACAAAAGCACCACTGAAAACACCGGTAATTTTTTTCTCAGCCATACGCTCCCGTTCGCTCCGGCTGTTTACATATTCTAGGTATTTGTTCACAGCCTCTTCCTGCTCAACAGTTGTTATTTCTTGAACAAGAGACAGTTCGGGCGCAATAACCATGAAATCAACCCCAAATATTGTATCTGGCCTGGTCGTGTATACGCGAAGCTGCTTCCCAGTGGCAAGCGGATTGGATGAGACCAAACTGAAATCAATTTCAGCACCAAAGCTTTTACCGATCCAGTTCGACTGCATTTCTTTCATGCTGTCGCTGAAGTCTACCGTTTGCAATCCATCAAGCAACCTTTCAGCATGCTCAGTAATTCGAAGGTACCACTGACGCAGTTTTTTCTTGATGACGGGATGCCCGCCACGCTCACTGACTCCATTGATAACCTCATCATTTGCAAGCACTGTTCCCAATGCTTCACACCAATTCACCTCTCCTACACCACAATAGGCCAGTCTGTATTGCATCAATATGGCCATTTGCGCTTCTTGGTCAAACCCAGACCACTCTATTGCTGTGAAGGACAACTTTCGGTTACCCGGACATAGCTGGCTAACATTACCTTCTGCTTTAAAAATGGAAACAAGGTCTGCAATACGTCTTGCCTTTTGCTGCGCACGGTCAAACCAGCTGTCAAACAACTGTAAGAATATCCACTGAGTCCATTTGTAGTAATCCGAATTTGAAGTCCTAACCTCACGATCCCAGTCGTAACAAAACCCGATTTTATCCAACTGAGACCTGAAAGTATCTATATTGGCGTTTGTTGAAACTGCAGGAGGGATTCCATGCTCAATGGCATATTGCTCAGCAGGCAATCCGAATGAATCATACCCCATAGGATGCAGCACATTGAAACCTTTCAGGCGTTTGTACCTGCTGAATACATCACTGGCAATATAGCCAAGCGGATGCCCCACATGCAAACCCGCTCCACTTGGATAGGGGAACATGTCCAACACATAGTATTTGGGCTTACTGCTGTCATTACTTACTTTGTATGCATTGGTTTTTTGCCAGTGCTCCTGCCATTTCCTTTCTATTTCCCTGAATGCATACTCCATGTCAATCCTGTTCTGATATGTTATTTAATAATTTAACCTTGCTAATCAGCGAAGCAAAAATACATAAACGCTTTAAAATTGCTATTTTTGATATTCCTTACGGTTATGGGGAAAATTTAAATCGTAAACTATGGCAGCAGTCAGCAAAGCATCGATGAAAAGAAGCAAACCGTCGTATTTCATGTCCATTTTAGGCGTGGCGTTGGTTTTGTTTATACTCGGCATGCTTGGATGGCTCGTCATCAATGCCAGTAAACTGGAAAGTTACTTCAAAGGCAGCGTTCAGGTCAATGCTTTTATAAGGGAAGGTAGTCCACAAAATGAAATTGATGCAGTCAAAGCCATAATCGAAAGCCGACCCTATGCCAAAAACGTGCAGTATGTAACCAAGGAGATGGCTAGGGAAAAATTTATTGGTGACGGCAATGAAGACTGGAACAAGGTACTTGATTACAATCCGCTCCCGGCCAGCATTGACTTTTTCCTTGAACCGGAATATGTCAACAAAGACAGCCTCAACAATATTACTTTAGACATCAAAAAAAGCTTTATCATCAGCGAAGTGAAATATCCTGATGCGGTTGTCAGCAACCTGAATAATATTGTCAGGAAAGCTGGATTTTTTCTGCTTGCCCTTGCAGGAACACTGGCACTAATTGTCATCATCCTGATTGACAATACCATTAAACTTGCCATGTTCTCAAACAGGTTCCTGATAAAAACCATGCAAATGGTTGGTGCCACCCGGTGGTTCATTTCAAAACCTTTTGATACCAAAGCTGTGATCAACGGACTAATTAGTGCAGCGCTGGCTATTGGAGGAATTATGGTCATTATCTATGGCGTGGAAAACTGGTGGCTGCCTGAAATAAAGGCCCTCAGAGACAATGCAATGCTGATGCTGCTTTTTTTCACACTTATACTGATTGGAATCAGTATAACATTTATCAGTACGCACCGCAGTGTCACCAAGTATCTCAAAATGAAACTGGACGATTTATATTAATAAACTTCTAATGAATACAAAAAACAACACCCTTTTCGGAAAAGACAACCTGCTTTGGATGCTGATAGGCATCATTGTAATCATCCTCGGATTCGTACTCATGAGCGGTGGAAAAAGTGAAGACCCTAATGTTTTTGATGTTGATCAGGTGTACAGCAAAACCAGGATCACAATAGCACCTATTCTCATTATGGCGGGATTGCTTATTGAAGTTTATGCCATCATGAAGAAAAGTAAATAGCAGACATGACCAATGTTGAAGCCATTGTCATAGCTATCGTTGAGGGTATTACAGAATTTCTGCCCATCTC
>JBDLUZ010000034.1:0-12846 GCA_039805045.1 Bacteroidota bacterium
CATTGGATGTAACCAATGCAGCAACGAGAAGGGTTATTTCCTTTCCAATCAACTCCCCAACGCCAGTTAAAACATCTGGTTATGGCATCTCTTTGGAGTACAGATTTAAAAAAGGATTCTACCTCAGCTCTAATTTCTCTTCAGATATTTTGGGTGATGTTCCCGATGGCTATATTACTTATTTTAATGCTCCAAAATACCGTGCGAATGCAACTTTTGGAAACAATGGCCTGGGTAAAAACAAGCGTTTCGGTTTCAATTTTGTTTATCGTTTCCAGTCTGAGTTTGATTACCAAAGTGATTTGGCAAATGGTACAGTTCCATCATATCAGGTATTGGATGGTCAAATAAGCTATAAACTGCCTAAAATCAGTTCTGTTGTAAGACTTGGCGCAAACAACATCCTTAACCAGTATTACATCACTGCATTGGCAAACCCATCAATTGGCGGACTGTATTATGTTTCTTTTGGATATAATATTTTCTAGTACCTAATTGACAATAAAGTAAAATAAATACAATGAAAAAAACATTCGCTATAACCACATCCATTCTGCCAATCTTTCTGGTTGCAATGATAGGTATTACGTCTTGTAATAAGGATACACCCTTAGCTGAACCCATTGCACAACCTGTTCAGGCGGGAAGCACCATTGGTGAGATACTCAACACAAATACCAGCTTCTCGATCTTAAAAGCAGCTGTAACCAAGGCAGGACTCATGCCAGCTGTATCAAACAAGAACAACGTATTTACTGTTTTTGCTCCTAGTGATGCTGCATTTACAGCATCAGGAATATCTATGGCTGTAATTAACGCACTTCCGGCTGCAAGTGTTACAAGTATAGTTCAGTATCACATTATACCCGGAAGGAAGATAATGTCTAATGATATTGCTACTTCTTTTCCAAATGTGCAAATGCCAACAGCGTTCATTATCCCTGCACCAAATACAAACCCACTTGTGCGTTTCAGCAATTTTCCTTCAAGAAGGGCTGGAAATGTATGGGTAAATAACATTCCTGTTGTTACACCTGACGTTAACACAGCAAACGGCGCAATACACGTTACAGCTGCTATGTTAAATCCGCCTTCAAGGGTATTACTTGACACAATGGCTCGTGATGCTGACTTACAGTATCTTGTTGCTGCAGTTCTTGCTGCTGATGCTGGAGTTCCCTCTGGATCCAGGTTGCAGGACTTCCTGGCAAATCCGTTAGCTAATTTTACTGTAATGGCACCAACGAATCAAGCTTTCATGAACTTGTTTGCTTTTCTAGGCCTTCCCCAATCCCCTGCAAGTTTTTCATTATTGCCTGCTGCAACTGTAAGAGGCATTGTAGCCTATCATGTTGTTTTGGCAAGGGCTTTTGCAGCAAATCTTCCAACAGCAGCAACACCAGTACCTTCCTTGCTTTCAGCATCACTTCCCACAGCACCAGTGCTCACTTTCAGTGCATCTCTAGGTGTTAAAGGAGCAGTAAATCCAACCTATTCAAAAATTACTGCAACTGATAGGCATGCCATCAATGGAGTTTACCATAAAATCGACCAGGTATTGCTTCCACAGTAATTCACGTTACGCAAGCATAAAAAAAAGACCGGCTTTTCAGTCGGTCTTTTTTTTATAAAGTCTCTTGTGATATTTATACTGCAAATCTAAAATGCATGATATCACCATCCTGCACTAAATAGTCTTTCCCCTGAACGGCCATCTTGCCAGCCTCTTTACAGGCATTTTCTGAACCTAAATTCACAAAATCCTGATAAGCAATTACTTCAGCACGGATAAATCCTTTTTCAAAATCTGTATGAATTACTCCGGCAGCCTGCGGAGCAAACATGCCTTTGGTGATTGTCCATGCACGAACTTCCTGCACTCCTGCAGTAAAATATGTTGCAAGATTTAAAATTTTATAAGTTGACCTAATCAATCTAACAACGCCACTTTCAGATAATCCAAGGTCATTCAAAAACATCTGCCTGTCGTCATAACTTTCCATCACTGCAATCTCACTTTCAATGGCAGCACTTACATACATGATTTCTGCATTTTCAAGCTTGACAGCTTCACGAACCTGATCAGTAAATTTATTACCGGTAACCACACTTTTTTCATCCACATTACACACATAAATAACAGGTTTAACCGTTAAGAGAAACATATCATACAAGTGTTTTTGATTCTCTTCATCGCTTACTTCAAATGCCCTGGCATTTTTACCTTGCTCTAAATGTAATTTAAGCGACTTAAGGATTTCAATACCCCTGAGAATGTCCCTGTCGCCTGTCTTAGACATCTTCTCCACCTTAGCCAGTTTCTTTTCTACACTATCCAGGTCCTTCAGCTGTAATTCCGTATCGATGACTTCTTTATCCCGAACAGGATTGACATTACCATCCACATGGATGACATTATCGTCTTCAAAACACCTCAACACGTGAATGATGGCATCCGTATTGCGGATATTCCCCAGAAACTGATTACCGAGTCCTTCGCCTTTACTGGCACCCTTTACCAAACCGGCAATATCCACAATTTCAACAGTAGTAGGAACTACACGCTGCGGATTTACAAGCTTCTCCAAAGCAAAAAGACGTTCATCTGGTACAGTTATTACACCAACATTGGGTTCTATTGTACAAAATGGAAAATTAGCTGCCTGCGCTTTTGCATTGCTTAATGCGTTAAATAAGGTTGATTTTCCTACATTTGGTAATCCTACTATGCCTGCTTGTAAAGCCATGAGTTATTTTTTTGCGCTGCAAAGATACTGCTAATGGCCTGATAAGGCACAAGAAAGGAGAATTTTGATTTCTCATGAATATTTGAATAATGGCACTTAACTATATCTGGTTTTTCTTCTTTGTAATTGCCTTTTCTATCGCATTGCTGAAATGGGTAATTACCGGTGATGTTCTTATTTTCAAAACCATGACAGATGGGATTTTTAAATCAGCTGGAGACAGTGTTGACCTATCTTTTAAACTCATTGGCATTATGACCCTGTTTCTGGGGTTTATGAAAATAGGGGAGCGTGCCGGTGCAATAAATCTGATGTCAAGACTGGTTGCGCCATTTTTCAGCAGACTATTTCCTGAGGTGCCTGCAAAACATCCTGCATACGGACATATGATGATGAATTTTTCAGCAAATTTACTGGGTCTGGATAATGCTGCAACACCATTTGGACTCAAAGCCATGGAAAGTCTTCAGGAACTCAATCCGGATAAGGATAAGGCAAGCAACGCACAAATCATGTTTCTCGTGCTCCATGCATCCGGACTAACCCTGATTCCCATCAGTATTATAGCTATGCGGGCATCTGTTAATCCCCCAGCTGCAAATCCTACAGACATATTCATACCCTGTATGATAGCAACTGCAGCTGCCACCATTGCAGCGCTTATTATCGTTTCTATCAAACAAAAAATCAATCTGCTCCAGCCTGTAGTTTTAGCCTGGATACTTGGAATGTCAGGCATTGTTGGATTGCTAATTGCATACCTTAAGATTTTTCTGAATCAGGTTCAGATTGAACAATTTTCCACACTGTTAAGCAATGGGCTTATACTGCTCATTTTCATAGTTTTTCTGACAGGTGGCATTTATAAAAAAATAAATGTTTTTGAGTCTTTTATTGAAGGTGCAAAGGGGGGATTCGAGATTGCAATTAAAATTATTCCATACCTTGTTGCCATGCTTGTTGCCATCAGCGTGCTGAGGTCTTCTGGTGCCTTTACATTCCTTACAGATCAGATTCAGACTATTTTTGCTTCTCTGGGTATGGATACACAATTCGTGAATGCGCTTCCAACTGCGCTTATGAAGCCACTTAGTGGCAGTGGCTCTAGGGCTATGATGATTGATACTATGAATGCGTATGGAGCAGACTCCTTTGCTGGCAGGTTATCAGCCATATTTCAGGGTAGTAGTGATACAACTTTCTATGTAATTGCAGTCTATTTTGGTTCTGTTGGTGTCAAAAATACAAGGTATGCTATTCCGAGTATGCTGCTTGCAGACCTGGCTGGTATCCTCACTGCTATATTTACAGCTTACCTCTTTTTCGGATCCTGATGATTCAAATACTCCTTAATAACATTAAACTGCATGGCTACCACGGTGTTCATCCGCTTGAAAGAATCAGTGGTACCAATTTCACAATCAACTTGGTTATTGATGCTAATATCACTGCAGGTAATTTATTGCTCGAGGATACCATAGACTATGCAGCAGTTTTTGAATTGCTGAAGTACGAATTTTCTCAAACAGAAGATTTGCTTGAAAACCTGTCAAATAGAATCATTCACAAAATTTTTACGACCTTTATACAGGCAGAACAAATAGAATTGACAATCCTAAAAAATGATGCCCCAATAGCTGGATTTTGTGGTCAGGTTGGTACCAAGTGCTGTAAGAGTCGACAACAAAACCTTGCTTCCAATTTACTTTAGATAGCTTATATATATTCATTAAAATCAACCTGTTATGCGTTTTAATTGCAAGCTTTCAACTTTTGCTTTTTTATTCCTGATGCAAACATCTTTTGCGCAGGATCAACAAATCAGCAAGTATGACCCCAATGCCCTCTTTAATCCACTTTTTTATTCTTCATACGGGAACAATATCCGAACAGGCAATGGAGAGCCTGGAAATGGTTACTGGCAAAACAGGGCAGACTACCAGATTAAGGCAGAATTGAATGACAGTCTGAACAGTATTTCTGGTTCTGTAACCATGACTTACACCAATAATAGTCCGCATAACCTGACTTTTCTTTGGTTCCAGCTTGAACAAAATCTTTTCAATCCTGAATCACGTGGCTTTGCTAAACTGCCTCCTGCAGGCAGAAGCCGGTATGGTAATGCTGCTAATCCATTTTTAGGGGGTTATACCATTTCATCCGTTAAATTGCTCTCCACAGTTTCAGGAAAAACAGGTGAAACTGTATTACTTCCTGAAATTACTGATACCAGAATGCGGATTGAATTACCTAAGGCCCTTAAAGCCGCAGGTGATAAAGTTACCATCAAGGTTGATTTCAGTTATACTGTTCCAGAATATGGCGCTGATCGCACTGGTATTTTAAAAAATGCTGACGGAAATATTTATGCTATTGCCCAGTGGTATCCCAAGATTTGTGTTTTTGACGATATCCAAGGCTGGAATACACTTCCTTATTTAGGTGCAAGTGAATTCTACCTTGAATATGGAAACTTTGATGTTGCTATAACTGCACCTGCAAACCATGTTGTTGTAGCATCTGGAGATTTGCTGAACCCTGAAGATGTGATGACTGCCCAGCAACTTAAAAATTACAAACTGGCTCACAATTCGGATGCAACGGTCACAATCAGGGGAAGAAATGAAGTGAAAGATCCTGCATCAAGGCCGGCAACAAAAAAACTCACCTGGAAATACCATATAAACAGTGCTCGTGATTTCGCTTGGGCATCATCGGCCTCATTCATTTGGGATGCCGCAAAAATCAACCTGCCAAGTGGTAAAAAAGCACTCGCACAATCTGTTTATCCCGCAAGTTCTGACGGTGTGAATGCATGGGGGAGAAGTACTGAATATACAAAGGCAAGTATCGAAAACTATTCCAAACGCTGGTTTGAATATCCTTATCCTATAGCCACCAATGTTGCTAGTAATGTTGGCGGAATGGAATATCCGGGAATTGTTTTCTGTGGTTCCAACGCCAAAACAGGGTCACTTTGGGGAGTTACAGACCATGAATTCGGTCATACTTGGTTCCCCATGATTGTGGGCAGCAATGAAAGAAAGTATGGTTGGATGGATGAAGGATTCAACACTTTCATCAATGATATTGCATCGAAAGATTTCAACAACGGAGAATATGCACAGCCTGCTGGGGATGCCCATTCAATGGCTAAATTCATGTATGGCGACAAATCAGAAGCGGTCATGAAAACGCCTGATGGCATGAAGGAATCAAATATTGGCTTGTCTTTGTATTTTAAGCCCGGATTTGCACTGACTTTGCTCCGTGAACAGATTGTAGGTGAAAAAAGATTTGATTCTGCCTTTAAAAAATATATCCGAGACTGGGCGTACAAACATCCATCCCCGTGGGATTTCTTCCGCAGCATTGAAAGCAGTGTAGGAGAAGACCTGGGCTGGTTTTGGAAAAGCATGATATTAGAAAATATGCGTCTGGATCAGGCAGTAACAAAAGTTGAATATGTTGGTAACAATGCCAAAAACGGTGCTGTTGTTACTATCGAAAATATGGAAAGAGGTGCAATGCCTGTGATCATAGCCTATGAAACCATTTCAGGGATCAAAGGTGTTAAGAAACTTCCTGTAGAAGTATGGCAAAATACCGGAACAGTAAAAACAAGACTTCCTGTGCAGGAGGAACTGAAGATGATAACTATTGATCCACAGAAGGTTTTCCCTGATTTTAAACCTGAAAACAATACCTGGACATCAGGAAATTAGAAATATGTGGATATTTTGATGATATCCATGTTATTTTAAAAAAAAATTATAATTTTGCAGTCCCTAAGACAAACCTTAGGGACTATTCCCAAATGGTAAAAAAGTTCTTCGTCTGTTCGAAGGCACCAGCAGGGGTAACGTTTAAATAAGTTTTATGCCAAAAGTAAAGACCCACTCAAGGGCCAAAAAAACTTTCAAGGTCACCGGAACAGGAAAAATCACTTTCAGAAAACCAACCCGTGGTCACTTGCTTACTAAAAAAACATCCAAGCGTAAGCGTGCATTGAGAATTACAGGCCAGGTTCATCATGCAAATCTTGACTTCGTAAAAAGGTTATTGCGCCTGAAATAATCTCATTTCTTCATTCATTTAAACTAATTTAGATATGCCACGTTCAAAAAATGCAGTAGCCTCCAGGGCTCGCAGAAAAAGAATTCTCAAACAAGCAAAAGGTTTTTACGGCAAACGTAAAAATGTATATACAGTAGCCAAAAACGTACTGGAAAAAGGTCTCACCTACAGCTACGTTGGCCGTAAATTGAAGAAAAGAGATTACAGAAGCCTCTGGATTGTAAGGATTAACGCTGCTGTAAGGGAAGAAGGAATGAAATATTCTGAGTTTATCAACAAGCTTAAAGTGAAAGGTATTGACCTCGATCGTAAAGTTTTGGCTGATATGGCCATGAACACTCCTGACGCCTTCAAGCAACTTGTTCAGTCAGTTAAGTAATATCTCAAAATAATATCATAACCGGATGTCAAATAAACATCCGGTTTTTTTGTTTCAAGACAGGCAAAAAAATTACTTTTGTCTATCCAATACTTTTTAAAAAAATAGTTTCCCGGTTACAATGAGCAATACTTACACAGATCTGGTAAAGCAAACATTTTACTTCCCACAGGAAGGCTTTGAAATGAAGGATGGTTATCTGCATTTCAATGGGTTAGACCTGAAATCCATTATTGATAAATACGGAACTCCACTCAAACTTACCTATCTGCCCAAAATTGGGTCCCAGATCAATAAGGCCAAAACGTTATTTGAGCAGGCTTTTAAGAAACACAAGTATGAGGGTGAATACCACTATTGCTATTGTACAAAAAGCTCCCACTTCTCTTTCGTGGTTGAAGAGGCCTTGCAGCATAATATCCATTTAGAGACATCATACGCATATGATATCGAAATAATCAACAACCTTTATAAAAGGAGAAAGATTACAAAGGATACTTATATCATTTGTAATGGGTTTAAACAAAAACCCTATACATCCAGAATCTCAAGATTGATTAATACAGGATTCAAAAATGTAATTCCAATCTTGGATAACAAAGAGGAACTTGACAGGTATAAGCGTGGTGTAAGGGTTCCATTTAAAGTGGGAATTAGGGTAGCGGCAGAAGAAGAGCCAAATTTTCCTTTCTATACTTCCCGTCTGGGCATTCGCGCAAAAGATATCCTTGAGTTTTATGTGGATGAGATAGAAGGTTATGAAGAAAAATTTCAACTGAAGATGTTGCATATTTTCCTGAACAAAGGAATAAAAGACGATATCTATTATTGGAGTGAACTTAACAAGGTCATAAACCTCTATTGTCAGCTTAAAAAGATTTGTCCGGAATTGGACTCCATCAATATCGGTGGAGGATTCCCAATCAAACATTCTCTGGGTTTTGAGTACGACTATGCATTCATGATCAATGAAATTGTTGGAACCATCAAAAAGGCCTGTAAAAAAGCCAAGGTTCCCATGCCAAACATCTTCACAGAATTTGGAAGTTTCACAGTAGGTGAGAGTATGGCACATATCTATTCAGTTATTGCGGAAAAAGTCCAGAATGACAGGGAGATATGGTACATGATTGACTCTTCTTTTATCACCACGTTACCAGACACTTGGGGAATTGGGGAGAAATTTCTGATGCTACCTATCAACAAGTGGCAAAATGAATACCAACGTGTTGTATTGGGTGGAATTACCTGCGATAGCCATGACTATTACGATTCCGAAGAGCATGTGAATGAAGTATTCCTGCCAAAACTTACTGGTAATGCTCCTGCTGAGCCGCTGTATTTGGGATTCTTCCACACAGGTGCATACCAGGATCAAATCAGCGGGTATGGAGGTATCAAACATTGTATGATCCCTTCTCCCAAACATGTGATCATCGGTTACGATAAACATGGAAAACTGCACGACTGGGTTTACGCCAAGGAGCAATCAGCACAAAGTATGCTTAAGATTTTGGGGTATCTCTAGTAGTAAAAGGCAATCAGTTCACTTTAAGCCTGTATTTCTTATTTACTTTCGGGTTATTGAAATACTTTTCAGCTTGTTCCTGTGAGTACCTGGGATCGAATTCTACCATAGGAAGGTCTACAAGCTGTAGTTGAGACTGTTTGAGTTCATCCCTGAGTTTTCTTGTTTTTGCAAGAATATCAGGATCTTTATCGCCTATCATCATGTTCTCCGTAAGTATGTAATCCAGGCGTTTGATGGTAGCCCTGACCTGAGAAGCCGTATTTTGTTCCTGAACCTTATTGGGCGCTACGGCCTCTTTTACAGGCACAAGCGTTAAGCCTACACTCGGTAATACCTTTCCAACATTTTTGGCTGAAACCGACTCCCCTGCAGTAGAGAGGATGGTTCCAAGCATCGCAGTTGAAGAACCGGTTATGTCAAATCCCGTTCGGGTTGACTTATTATTTTTTATGTTGGTACTGATCACATAAAAAGTCAGCTTCAGGTTGGTAATATATTTTTTCATTTCTGCGGCAACCTGCTGATGTTCAAGATTCTTCTGGATATAATTGATACCCGGCTTGATTACCAGTTTAACAAGAGCCGTATCTCTGTTCCTGAATTTGTCGGCACCAATGAACTGCAAGGCAAGGGTTTTCTGTTTGGCTGTATCATTATCACGTATAAAGTCATAAGGCACCATCCAGGCAAATTCATCATTACACTTTACTACGGTTTTAAAATTGCTGATGGGTTCATTGGTTATGATGGTAATTTGTTCAACGGGAAATGATCCTTCCTCACATTGCACCCTGAAACGAATAGAATCCCCTTCTTCCAGAAACATTAAATTCCCAACTGTAGGCTTCAATTTTGAAACAATTACCTCCGTACTGTAAAATAGTAGGGTAAAACTTGATTCAAACCGTTCATCTGCATTGCGCAAATTCTGAACTCCCAGCTCTACCGCATAAGGAATATCATATTTGAGCTTGCCACTCTTAAAATAGGATTTATCAGCTTTAAAATACAGCAGTCCGGTACTCTTGTCTAACTTGACACCTATAGGGGCATTTTTCAGATAGAAAAAATAATTAGCCTTGGGTCGGTTTATCTGGAAATCGTAAGTAAGGGTTGAATCAACCTGAATTGTAAAGAAGGGATTGAGGTTAATTACCCTTAAAACCGTATCTGCATCTAAAGGGTCTGAAACAGGAGTCAAAACAGTATCCTGGGTAACGATAATGGTGTCTGTTTTTTCCTGAGCACTGAGCTGCGTAAATAAAAAAACAGAAAGAATTGAAATGAGTTTTTTCAAACCAAACTTTATTTGTGCTAAGTTACCTCAAAAGCCGCAAAAGTGTAACTTTGCCTAAAATCTTAACAATATGTATCCAGCACAAATTGTAATTCCAATGAAAGAAGAACTCACAGAGCAAGGCTTTGAAGAGTTACTCACCCCTTCAGATGTAGATGCAATGGTAAGCGATAAAGGAACGACATTGGTTGTAATTAACTCTGTTTGCGGATGTTCTGCAGGTAGTGCAAGACCGGGTGTTGTTATGTCTGTTCACAATGGCACCAAAAAACCAGACAGACTCACTACCACATTCGCAGGTTTTGATGTTGATGCAGTAAAAAAATTAAGGGAGTACCTTTTACCTTACCCGCCTTCATCACCTGCAGTTGCCCTTTTTAAAGACGGACAACTCGTTCACATGATTGAAAGACATCAGATCGAAGGTCGTCCTGCACAGATGATTGCCCAAAACCTCATGGCTGCTTACGAAGAATACTGTAACTGATTTTATGTATCCTAACCTTTATTTCTTCCTTAAGGACGCACTGGGTCTTACCAATCCTCCGGTTTTCACGCAGTATATCAATTCTTTTGGATTCCTGGTAGCTATAGCATTTGTAGTAGCCTCAATCTTGTTGAGAAAGGAAATGATGAGAAAGGAGTCTCTCGGACTCCTTTCTCCAATTGATGAGAAAATTACTGTTGGCAAACCTGCAAGCATGACAGAATTACTGTCGAATTTGGGGTTTGGTTTTTTGGTTGGCTACAAACTAATTGGTGTATTTTTCAATGACAGTGGCGTTAATCCGCAGGAATATGTTTTTTCCAGTCAGGGTTCTCTATTAGGGGGATTGTTTTTGGGGGTCCTATTCTCCGGTCTGAAATACTATGAAAAGAAAAAACAGGCTCTTCCAAAGCCGGAAGAAAAAACAATCAAAGTCTTTCCGCATGAGCGGGTAGGAGACATTACTGTATATGCTGCCATAGCAGGGTTTGTTGGAGCAAAAATTTTCGACAACCTCGAGAACTGGGACAGATTTATTCAGGATCCTATTGGAAATCTCCTTTCTCCCAGTGGACTGACTTTTTATGGTGGTCTCATTCTTGCGGCAACAGTCATTATCCTTTTTGCGAGGTCTAAAAAAATTGGCGTCAGACATTTGATAGATTCAGCTGCACCTGCACTGATGATTGCCTATGCTATTGGTAGAATGGGATGTCATGTTTCGGGAGATGGTGACTGGGGAATTTTCAATAGCGCCTATAAAGTAAGTGCTGAAAATAAAATAGTACCTGCTGCAGATTGGGAATTCCACAATGCACTGATGAATGGGGGAGATTTCACCAGGGCACTTGTAGCAGAACATGGTCACCTCGACAGTATTCCACATACCAGTTTCAAGGGTTTATCCTTTTTGCCTAACTGGTTATGGGCATACAATTACCCGCATAATGTGAATGAAGTAGGGGTTCCTATAAAAGATTGTTCAGGAGGATACTGCAACCAGTTGTCACCCCCTGTTTTTCCAACTCCACTTTATGAAATCATTGCCTGTACATTGTTATTCCTGGTTTTGTGGCAACTGAGGAAAAAAATTACTGTTCCGGGAAGACTTTTTGCCGTTTATCTCATCTTAAATGGATTTGAAAGGTTTATGATAGAAAAAATCAGGGTTAACACCACCTATGATATCTGGGGGTTTCATCCTACACAAGCTGAACTGATATCAACCGGATTGATGGTGTTTGGCATCTTGCTTTGGATTCAATTTGGCAAAAAACACCTGACTAAAACCGCTTAAACTAATTAATATGCCTTCATTTGATATTGTTAGTAAGGTAGATTCACAATTGCTTGACAATGCAGTCAATGTCACCAAAAAGGAAATCACCAATCGTTTTGATTTTAAAGACTCTGTGGTTGTGATTGACCTGAATAAAAAAGACATGAAAATTAACCTCGAAACATCAGACGATATGAAAATGCGTCAACTGGTGGAGGTGCTCATCAACAGGGCAAACAAACAAGGCATTTCCCCACACGCTTTCGATCAGTCTAAAGATGGTTATCCAAGCGGAAAAACCTTCAAACAGGAAATCCTTGTTCGAAATGGCCTGAAACAAGAAGATGCCAAGAAGATTACCAAAATCATCAAAGATGCAGGGTTGAAGGTTCAAACCCAGATTATGGACGATATCATCAGGGTGACCGGAAAGAAGATTGATGACTTGCAGGAAGCTATTCAGGCATGTAACCAAGCCGAACTCTCACTACCGCTGCAATTTGAGAATATGCGTTCCTGATAAAAATTAGGCTTTTAAACAAATAAGTTATACTTTTGCACACTTAACAATGTCATGGCCAAATCCATGCAGCCTAAAAATCAATAAAATGAAAAAAGGTATCCATCCAGACAGTTACAGGTTCGTAGTTTTCAAAGACATGAGTAATGGAACTACATTCCTTACACGTTCAGCAGCACATTCAAAAGAAATGATCAAATGGGAAGACGGTAACGAATACCCTGTAATCAAACTTGAAATTTCAAACACTTCCCATCCGTTTTTCACCGGACAAAACATTTTGGTGGATACAGCAGGAAGGATCGACAAATTCAAAAGAAAGTACGCCAAGAAATAATCTTGAAACCCTCCCCATCAGGAGGGTTTATTTTTTCCTTAATTTCATGCACAGCCTAAAATTGCATGCATAATACCATTCCGAATACAGATAAACTAGGGGAACAATTTCTTCCGCTCACTTACCTGACTCCCATTCAGGAAATCTTATTCGGCACACAAACAATCAGTCAGCGTCAAAACAGACCTGACA
>JBDLUZ010000035.1:0-12711 GCA_039805045.1 Bacteroidota bacterium
AAGAACCGGATGAGCTATTTGTAATCCTGGATTTATAAACTGAAGCCATTCAAGCATCGGATGGGGATTCGGCTCATTGAATTGAACAGCAGGGATAAATGAATGTACTATATGTATTGCAGGAATACCAATTTTTTGGAAATTGATGAGCAGAAGATCCTGCATGATATTCAGCTCTCTTTCGGATAATGACATCCTTTTTTGCCTGTAAATTTTCCTGAGGGACGATTTGGTCATGATATTTAATCAGGAGATACCGCATTGATAAAAATAGAAAAAATAGTTGTCCCGTATTTCCGTTCAGATCTGAAAAAGGGTGTTTGTTGAAAGTTATTTCTGGGTGTATGTTCCAATACAAACCAGCCATTTTCATTTAATAATTCACGGGAAAAAACAATCTTTGGCAAGTCTTCTATATTTCCGAGTGCGTATGGTGGACCAGCAAAAATAAAGTTGAACTTCTCGCTACATTGCTGCATGTATTTAAAGACATCCGACCTTACTACCTTAAGTTCAGGTATTTTCAATTGCGTTGCTGATTTACTGATGAAATCAAACATGGCCGGGTCTTTTTCAACAATAGTAAGGTCTCTGACCCCTCGTGAATATAGTTCATAACTGATACTTCCGGTTCCACCAAACAGATCAAGTGATTTTACGGAAGAGAGGTCAATATTATTTTCGATAATATTGAAAAGTCCCTCTTTGGCAATATCTGTTGTTGGACGGGTAAAAGGCATATTATTGGGTGGAGAAATTCTTCTCCCGCCCAGTTCACCGCTAATTATACGCATTTTGCGATTAACATGATTGGCGTTAAAAAATGTATAGGTACACCAGTTATATCAAGCATTTGGAGAGCAGTCTGAGGAGGGTTTTCAAATGCAATATTTAGAATATACCTGTTGAGTTCTTTCCAGATACCTGATTCTTCATCTATTAATCCTGAAACTTCTACGAAAGCAGAAGTCAAATCAATATTGAATTTATCTGTGAGATTGAGCAAATGGAAGACCACATCTTCCTTGGTTTCATAATAAAAGGACTGTGCCAACAAAAGCTGGTCACCCTTTAAGGCATAAACCTGCAAAGAAGAAGGGTAAAAATAAATTTTAAGCCAATTTTCTTTACCATACCTGATGTTCCTGAAAATTGACCTTAGGGCCAGTGTTGTGAAGTGATTATTTCTGGTATGGGGATATTTATCCCGCATCATATCAAACATATATCTGTTACATCCGTAGATATTGTTTAACTCCCACTGATGAACATCATCATTCATAACAATCATGGCCTCAACATCACCATGAATTGTTTCAAGAAGAGTTTGCTCAAGTTCTTGTTTATACATTGCTGAAGGCAATAAAACAATCTCTTTTTGATTATGCACCAGAACGACATCAGAAAAGGGCTGTAAATAAACTTGATTTTCTGTAAGAATTTCTTGTATAGCCCTTACATCAGGTCTACTTTTAAACTGATAAAATGCAATATGATAGAATATATCTCCTGATTTGTTACTTATACTCAGGGATACATGATATTGCCCGTATTCCACGCACAATTTCTTATCCTGCAAAGCAGAAATCTCTTCCAGAGTAAGAGAAAATAAAAATGTTTCTGAAAGCAAAGGGTAAGCCATATTTGCAAATTTAATGGTTTTGATGTTTAATTCAGTGGAACTATTGATGTAGGTTTGCAATCCAATCAGGAAAATAAACAAAGCAACCAGCTTTTATGTCTGAATCTTTGAAACTTAATATTGGCTACAGACAGATTTTACAGATGTCTTTACCTATAAGTTTCGCCATACTAGTACCTCAGTTTAATTTTTTAATCAATAGCTTTTTTCTTGCTAAGCTTGGTCCGGGCAATATTGGTGCCTCCGGGATTACTGGTGTATATTACCTGATTTTTTCAGCTATTGGATTTGGTTTAAACAATGGTTTACAGGCACTTATATCCAGAAGAGGTGGTCAGGAAAGGGAAAAAGAAATTGGGACATTATTCATGCAAAGCATTTATATAACCCTTTGCATTGCCCTTGCGGGTATTATCATAACCTATACTGTAGCGCCATTAATTTTTGAAAGCAATACAGATCCGGTTTTATTTCAGAAATCAATGGGCTTTCTTTACATACGGATTTGGGGATTGCCGTTTTTATACCTGTACCAGATGAGAAACGGTTTGCTTGTAGGAACCAATCAAAGTAAATTGTTGATCTGGGGTACTTTGGCTGAAACCATTTCAAATGTTTTTCTGGATTATGTTCTGATTTTTGGAAGATGGGGCTTTCCGGAACTTGGTTTCAATGGAGCTGCCTATGCCTCAGTTTGTGCCGAGTTTATTGGCATGTTGGTGGTTTTTGTTATGATCAATATGCGGGGTATGAACAAGCGCTTTGGATTATTTTCAAATTATAATTTTGATTGGGAAACTACGAAAACAATCCTGGTACAGTCATCTCCCTTAATCATGCAATATGGAATCAGCATTATAAGCTGGGAATTCTTCTTTATCCTTGTTTCTCATGATGGCCCCATGGCTCTTGATATCAGTCAGCTTATGCGACTTCTTTTTGGTTTTTTTGGCATTTTCATTTGGGCATTTGCAGCAACTGCTAATACAATGGTAGCCAATATCATTGGACAAGGTATGCGGAAAAGGGTAATGATACTTGTTGGTAGAATAATATTATTAAGTACTGGGTCTACTTTGCTTATTTTTATTCCACTCCAGTTTTTCCCGAGAGAATTGCTTTTACTTTTCAATGAAGATATAGCCTATCTCGATGCTGCTATCCCTGTTTTACGTGTTGTCTCTATTGCTATTTTGATCATGTCTGTTGCAACAATTTGTCTGAACAGTGTTACAGGAACTGGCAATACAAGAATAAATCTGATGATCGAAGCAATTACGATTATGTTGTATTGCATTTATGTGTATGTTGTAATGGAAAAACTTGATTTGTCCATTGCCTGGGGATGGGCTTCTGAATTACTCTATTGGAGCTGTATTTTAACCATGTCCTTCTTATACCTTAAAAGCGGTAAGTGGGATAACGCCCAAACAAGGTCAATATAAAAAAGCCTGAAATGGAAATCCAAATCAGGCTTTAAAATAATTGATAAACTGGTTTATTCTGATGCGCTGCCCTCTTTCTTTTTCTTCTGTGTTTTGGGAGCTATAACCATTAACATTCTTTTACCTTCAAGCTTGGGTAAACCTTCAACCTGACCGAATTCAGCCAATCTTTCAGCAAACTTCAACAATACAAGTTCGCCTCTTTCCTTGAACATGATTGCACGTCCTTTGAATTGAACATATGCTTTGACTTTATTGCCTTCTTTCAGGAAGTTTTCTGCATGACGGGCTTTGAAATCAAAGTCATGGTCATCAGTTCCTGGAGTAAATCTTATTTCTTTCAGTTCTGCCGATTTACTTTTGGCTTTCATCTCCTTTTCTTTCCTCTTTTTATCATAGAGGAATTTATTGTAGTCGATGATTTTGCATACCGGAGGATCAGCCTGCGGAGAAATTTCCACGAGATCCAATTCCAATTGCTGAGCCATTTTCAATGCTTCCTGAGTAGGATAAACACCCATGGTAACATTGTCGCCAACTAGTCTGACTTGTGGTACCCTGATGAAATGATTAATCCTGTGTTCAGCTTCTTTTCTAGGCATAAATTTGCCCTTGAAGCCCCCAGGTCCGCTGGGTCTGTTAAACGGTCTGTTAGGTAAAGCCATAGTACATTGCGGTTCGCCTGTCGGCAACAGGCAGTGCCATTTCTTGTATTTTTTTTATGAATTGGATTGCCGATCTCTTATTTCTGTGGTCAAGTTAGTTAATATTTCTGATAATGAAGACATTCCTGCATCACCTTTCCCCTGTCTTCTTACAGAAACTGCATTTTCTGTTTGCTCTTTTTCTCCAATAATCAGCATATAAGGAACTTTCATCAATTCAGTGTCCCTGATTTTTTTACCTATTTTCTCGGCTCTGTCATCCAGTTCAGACCTGATTCCGGCATTTAGCAGTTGCTGGTTTACAGATTGAGCGTACTCGTTGAATTTATCACTGATTGGAAGAACCTTGACCTGAATAGGAGACAACCATAACGGGAACTTTCCAGCATAATGCTCTAACAAGAACCCGATGAAACGCTCATGTGTTCCCAATGGTGCTCTGTGAATGATGAGTGGGGTTTCAGCATGATTGTCTTTATTGGTATACTGCAGGTTAAACCTTCTGCCCTGGGCAAAATCAACCTGATTGGTAGCAAGTGTAAACTCTCTGCCTATAGCACTCCAGATCTGAACATCAATTTTAGGACCGTAAAAAGCACCTTCATCCTGAACCTCAACAAACGGAATATTGGATTCAATTAAAACTTCCCTTACCATAGCCTCTGTTTCCTGCCACAATTCTGGTTCATTGATGTATTTCTGTCCGAGTTTAGCCGGATCATGCAGACTAAGCCTCATTACATATTTATCTACACCAAAAATTTTGAAATATTTGATGTACATATCATTGACAGCCCTGAACTCCCTTGCAAAATCCTCTTTGGCACAGTAAATGTGCGCATCGTTCATATGCAAACAGCGAACACGCATCAATCCGAATAACTCACCACTCTGTTCATACCTGTAGCAGGTACCATATTCAGCAAGGCGGAGTGGTAAATCCTTGTAACTCCTGCTCTCTGCAGAAAATATTTTATGGTGATGCGGACAGTTCATGGCCTTCAGGTAGTATTTAACGCCTTCAAGTTCCATCGGAGGGTACATACTATCCTGATAATAAGGAAGATGACCACTTGTGAGGTACATACTTTCCTTGGCAATATGAGGTGTTACAACCCTTTTATATCCAGCAGCTTGTTCAGTTTCTTTGGCGAGCTTTTCCAGCTCTTCAATGACTATGGTACCATTAGGCATCCAGAGTGGAAGACCAGGTCCAACATCATCATCAAACGTAAATATTCCTAATTCTTTTCCCAATTTACGGTGGTCGCGTTTTTTAGCCTCTTCCAACATCTGAATGTGCTCATCCAATTCCTTCTGACTTGGAAAGCTAACACCATAAATACGGGTGAGTTGCTTATTCTTTTCATCACCTTTCCAGTATGCGCCGGCAATAGATGTGAGTTTAATGGCTTTTACAAGTCCGGTTTGAGGAATATGCGGACCACGACAGAGGTCTGTAAATTCACCTTGTGTATAGAAAGTAATTTCTCCGTCAGGTAAACCTGCCAGTAAATCCAACTTGTATTCATCACCTTTTTCCTCAAAATAGGCAATTGCATCAGCCTTGGAAATCTCTTTGCGAATAAAAACATTGTTTTTCCGGGCTAATTCTGCCATCTTCTTTTCGAGTGACAACAATTCTTCCTCAGAGATACTTTTCCCGCCCAGGTCCATGTCATAGTAGAAGCCCTTGTCTATTGCAGGTCCTACCCAAAACTTTACACCAGGAAAAGTGGCTTCTACAGCCTCTGCAAGAATGTGTGCTGATGAATGCCAAAACGTTGATTTACCTTCAGCATCATCCCAAGTATGCAGTTTAATAGAAGCATCTGCAGAAAGAGGCGTGGAAAGATCTCTTACAACACCATCAACAGAGGCAGCGATTACCTTTCGGGCAAGACCTTCTGAAATTGATTTAGCAATTTCCAATGGAGAAATTCCATTTTCATAAGCCCTTTCAGCACCATCCGGGAATTTAATATTTATCATATGTTGATTTAAAACCATTAACTCATGCTAATCTGAAATGCAAATTTAACGAAGTATTGGGTAAGCTCGTGTTGAAATGGTAATAATTTGCAATTCACGCTTAAAACGTTGATAATTTGATTCGAAATTTACCCTTTTTCCCTTTTTTGTTTATGCCAAAAACCCAGATTTCCAGGAAATTTCTTTACGGAATTGTTTTCCTTTTTTTAATGTCGCCACTTTTTTCTCTTGCTCAAAATTTAAGCGGACAATGGATTGGTGGTTTTGCATCCCAAGACGAAGCATCTGGTAGAAAAACAAACTATGTTCTTGAAATAGAAGTTACTGGCACCAAAATATCAGGCCATTCCTATACTTATTTTGCGATTTCCGGAAAACAATATTTTGTAATCTGTAAGTTAAGTGGCACTTACGACAAAGGTAGTAAATCCCTGATAGTCAATGAAATAGAAAATGTCAAAACAAACACTCCCCCAGACTTTGAGAACTGCCTTCAATCACACCAACTCACTTATCTCAAGCAAAAAGATAGGGAAATTTTAGTAGGGAAATGGAAACCTTTCATCAAAGAAAGCAATTGTGGAAGCGGAGAAACAGAACTTGAGCGAAAAAAACTTGAAAGAACAATTCCTTCAAATAAACCTGAAAAAAATATTCAGGGCGCTACGAAACAACCTCTTCAACCAGCAAAGTCTGCTTCTTCATTGCCGAAAAAGAATTCACCCAATTCTACTATAAATCAGGCTCCCAAAAAACCACTTGCACAGACCAAGCCTAATTTGTCGAAACCAAATCAGCCAACAATCAAGCCATCAATAACACCCCCAATTGAATCTAAACCTGTTCCGGAAGCCCCCAAGCCCAACTTATCCAGACCAGATCAAAAAATGCCCGTAACAATTAATCCGGAAAAGAAAAGTATTCCAAAAAATTTGCAGGAAACTCCGGATTTAAAACCCCGTCAAATTCCTGATAAGTCTAAGGATAAATACAACAAGCGCAATTATGAAGTTATCAAAACAATTGAAGTAACTGGAGCCTTGATTAAAGTGGACATATACGATAACGGGCAGATAGATGGAGATACTGTTTCTATCTTCCTCAATGAAAAACTCCTGGTTCCACCTAAAATGTTAACAGCAAATCCCATCAGTCTGAGTATAAATCTTTCAGAAGAAGAGGATACATATGACTTGATTATGTTTGCCGAAAGTCTTGGAACCATTCCGCCGAATACAGCTTTTATGATTATAACTACATCTACTTCCCGATATGAGGTAAATATCTCATCAACGGAACAAACAAGTGGTGCAATTCGGTTTAAGGTGAAGAGATGAAGCTTAAAATTTAAAATTGTAGGTTACTGATGGCAAAACAGGGAATAGTGAAACCTGTTTGGCTTGCACTTGGAGTGTTCCTGCAAACGCACTACCCTCCTGAGCATAATAATAGAAATATGGATTTTTTCTGCTGTAAAGATTGTAAATGCTGAATGCCCAACTACCCTGCCATTTTCTTTCCTTTTTAGGAACAGGTGTATATATGGCAGAGATATCCATTCTGTGGTAAGGTGAAAGTCGGTATTGATTAATCTTGCTGAATTGCTGAGTCAAAACGCCTTCAACCAGGTAAAATTTTTCAGGCAACGAAGTTGCGTTACCTGTTGCATATACAAAAACTGAGGAGAACTTCCATTTAGCATTCAATTCATATGTGCCTACAAGCGAGAGATCATGCCTGCGGTCAAATTTTGCAGGATAGGTATTGCCATTATTCAGGTCTGGGAATTTTCTGTTTGACCATGCTAATGTATATCCAAGCCATCCCGTAAATTTTCCTTTTGTTTTATTGATAAATATTTCGGCACCGTAGCTCCAACCCTTTCCAAAAACAAATTCGTTTTCCGGGTCCTTGATGGATGGTGTAAATCCCTCCCGATATTCTATCTGATTTTGCATTGTTTTATAATACACCTCAATGGATGTTTCCCATGCATTGTCATTAAAGTTTCTGAAATAACCCATTGCATATTGCCAGGATAACTGAGGTTTTACTTTAAGTGTGCTAGGAACCCATACATCAGTTGGCAAGGTGGTACCAGAATTGCTAACCAGGTGAAGATACTGTCTGTTTCTGGATGCAGAAGCTTTGAATGAACTACTTTCAGTCAGTGAATACCTAACTGTAGCCCTTGGTTCTAAACCAGCATAAAACTTTACATTATCGCCCCTTTCGTAAACTGTGCTATCGATTCGCGTTCCATTTATATCAGTTGTATAGTTACTGTAAGGGCCAACTTGTTGAAAACCAGACCACCGCAAACCATAACTAAACTTAAGCTTCTCATTTACCTCCCAATCATCCTGAATGTATAAAGCTGATTCACGTGCATATTTGAGTTGTGCATTATTGGGTTCGAAAACAATAGAATCTTGTGCACCTGATATCACTGATGGAGATAATCGGTGAAATGTATACTGGAAACCATACCTCAGCTTATGTTCAGGATTAAGGTAATAGTCAAAATCAGATTTCAGGTTAAGGTCGCGGATTCCACTTTTGAGCGAGAAGTTAAAGTTATTCTGTAGGGCATTTAAGGCAAAATCATAGTCATTATAGACCAACGTTGTGTTTACAAACAGCTTTTTGTTGAAAACATGATTCCAGCGGGCTGTTACAGTTGAATTACCCCATGGGATATTGGTATTGAATTCCCTTTCATTATTGACAAAATTGAATACATCCCTACCAAAGTATCCACTGATATAAAGTCTATCCTTATTCGAGAACTTGTAGTTGAATTTCGCATTCAAGTCGTAAAAAAAATAACCCGATCCGTCAAACTGACTTCCTTTTTTAATAAAAGGTTTTACAAGTGCATCGATATATGTTCTTCTGCCAGATAAAATAAATGATGCCTTATCCTTGATCACTGGCCCCTGAAGTGAAAGTCTGGAAGAGATACTGCCAATGCCACCTTCAGCCTGGAACTTATTTAGGTTACCATCTTTCATGGAGATATCCAGAACAGAAGAAAGCCTTCCACCATATTGTGCAGGCATTCCTCCTTTGATAAGTGTGGTATTTTTTATCGCATCCCCGTTGAAAATAGAAAAAAATCCAAACAGGTGACCGGTATTGTAAACTATGGCGTCATCAAGCAAAATCAGGTTTTGATCAGGTCCCCCTCCCCTCACATACAATCCGCTGTTTCCCTCCCCTGCATTCGTTACTCCTGGAAAAAGCTGAAGTGTCTTAAGTGGGTCGATTTCTCCAAAAATCACCGGCAATGATTTCATCCGGTTCATATTCAGGTCAATTTGCCCCATTTGTGCATTTTTGACATTCGCATCCCGCTTTTTGGAGGTAATGATGATTTCCTGGGCAAGGCTAGAACGGGAAAGAAGCGATAAATCAATGTTTAGATCCTTATCAAGGTCAATTTCATATTGTTGAGGTATATATCCTACAAAACTTACCAGAAGTTGTTGCTTACCTGCTGGCAAGGTAAGAGAATAAAACCCATATTGATTGCTGCTAACTCCTTTACCAGTTGCCTGAGCCTGGACTGTAGCACCGATCAAGGTCTCTTTGTTCAATGAATCCCTTATAAAACCGGAAATCGTAAACTTGTTTTGGGCATTTGCAATAAATGAAATCCCAAGAAGGATTAAAATTGGTATAATCTTTTTCACGATAATCTTTAACGCAGTTGATGAATGAAAGTTCACCTGCAAAAGTATATTATACTAACTTTGCCGCGCAATATTTACATTATGCTGGCAGGATTTCAGGACTTAACATTTGAATTTGGAGCAAGAGCGATTGTTGAAGAGGCTACCTGGCATATACATCCGGGTGAACGCATCGGCCTTATTGGGTTCAACGGTACGGGCAAATCAACTCTTCTTAAATTACTCGCGGGCGAATACCTTCCAAATGCTGGAACAGTAGAGCGAAGCCGTTCTACAACAATTGGATACCTCCACCAGGACTTACTTAGTTTTGATACACAGGAAAGTATCCTGCAGGTAGCCATGGGAGCCTTTGAACGTGTCATGCAGATTCAGAAAGATATCGAGCGATTGGGGATTGAGCTAGAGCAGGGTGAAGATGAGAAAAAACTGATTGAATATACAGACCTTTTGCATGAAATGGATGTACTCGATGGTTATAATATTGACCACAAGACTGAAGATGTATTGCATGGCCTTGGTTTTAAGCAGGAAGATCTCAGCAGACCCTATAAGGAGTTCAGCGGAGGATGGCGGATGCGCGTGTTGCTAGCCAAGATGATTTTGATGCAACCAGATTTACTGATGCTTGACGAACCTACCAACCACCTTGATCTGCCTTCCATTGAGTGGTTGGAAAAATACCTGCTACATTATCAGGGTGCTGTTGTGATAGTAAGTCACGATAAGTATTTTCTTGACCGGATGGTTAACAAGATAGTTGAGTTATACCAGCGAAGACTTAATATTTATACAGGCAATTACTCCTACTATGAAAAGGAAAAGCTTGTTCGCATGGAAATGCAGCAAAGGGCATTTGAAAATCAGCAAGATTTTATCAGACAACAAGAGCGGTTCATAGAGCGATTCAAGGCAAAGGCCTCAAAGGCTGCCCAGGCGCAGAGTGTACAGAAAAGGTTGGATAAAATTGACCGTGTTGAGGAGGCCAGCATTGAAAGACCGAATATCCGGATGAATTTCAATGTAGACAAAACACCAGGTAAGATCATTTGTTCCCTGAAACAGATTTCAAAAAGTTTTGGTCCGATAGAAATTGCCCAGCTTGCAGATGCTGAAATTGAAAGAGGCGATAAGATCGCCCTTATTGGTGCGAATGGAAAGGGTAAATCAACCATGCTCAGGATTATAGCCGGCAGGGAAACATTTGAAGGTGAGCGAAATTGGGGGCACAATGTAGAGGAGAGTTTTTATGCACAGCACCAGTTGGAGTCTCTGAACCTTAACTACAATGTTTTGGAAGAATTGCAGATGGCAGGAAGCAAGAAAACGGATATGGAGCTACGTACCGTTTTAGGATGTTTTCTGTTCAGCGGTGATGAAGTAGATAAAAAAATTAAAGTATTGAGTGGAGGGGAAAAGGCAAGGGTGGCATTAGCCAAAACGATCATCAGCAAATCCAATTTCCTGATGCTGGATGAGCCGACCAACCACCTTGACATGCACTCAGTGGATCTGCTGGCAGAGGCTTTGGACAAATATGAAGGCAGCTTGATTTTGGTAAGCCATGACCGTTATTTTATTTCCAAAACAGCCAATAAGATCTGGGAAATTGTTGATGGAAAAATTGTGGAATTCAAGGGCGGATACACAGAGTGGGTAGAATGGAAGGAAAGGATGGCTTTGAAGGAGAAGGCACAGGGGATAAAGGCACAAGGCACGAGGGACGAGGGACAAGGGAAAGACAATAAGGTACAAGGGACGAGGGATGAGGGAAGAGGGAAAGACAATAAGGCACAAGGCACGAGGCACGAGGGACAAGTAACAAGTGAAAAAGGGCAAAATAGAGATACTGAAAAAGCAAAGAAGAAACTGCAACGTCAGTTTGAGGAGTTGGAATCGAAGATTGCAGTTTTGAAAACAGACAAAGCCAAAGCAGAAAATGCATTGGCTGATCCACGTATTTATTCAGACAAAGGCAAATTTCAGGAAGCGGAAAAGACTTATCAAGAAATCAACAGCCAGCTTACCACACTTGAAATTCAGTATGAAAAGATTTTCGAGGAATTGATGCATTTGGACTGACATTATCCTTTCAAACAGGTATTGATGTGTCAGCCAAAACACCATATCAAATATGGTTGTCCCTGACATCCTGATCAATGCCAAAGAGTTTTTACTCTTTCAGACAGGCATTGATTTGTCAGCCAAAACACCATATCAAATATGGTTATCCCTTACATCCAGATCAATGCCAAACAGTCTTTTCAGATTTTAATTCCATAAAACAAATAAGGGCGGCCCTACGGGCCGCCCTTAGCATATTCCAATTGATACAGATTAGTAACCTGGGTTCTGCACAAGGACAGATTTACCTTCCTTCTGAGAGTTCAGTATTTCATCTTGAGGGATTGGGAACAGGTTATGTCTTGGAAGGAAAACCTTACCAGCAAGGTAGTTACGCTTGCTGAAAGTTCTACCGTTAACATCCTTTCCAGCTATACCCTCTTTAGCTACATAGGCATTGAGTACTTTCTCTGCAATACCCCAACGAACGAGGTCGAAGAAACGATTTCCTTCCATAGCAAATTCAAGTCGCTGTTCAAATCTTGTAGCATTGATGGCAAAGCCTTGGCCTTTTGATGCAAAAGTTCCAGCAGTATAAGGTTCAACCTTGTTGTTTACAATTGCATCCTGTGGAGCAGATCTCTTTGCCCTGTTTCTGATCAAATTGACATATGTCTCGGCTTGAGCCAGGTTACCCAATTCAGCTTCACATTCAGCTAACCAAAGGATAACGTGAGAGAATTTAATCAATCTGAAGTTATTGTTTACAGAACGTCTAGCAGTAGCATGGGTGGTTGAGTTCTCTTCGGAAAGATAATACATCCATTTTTTACCGCTGAAAGGTCCTGCGTAAGCCTGGTCACGAATCCAAGATGATCCTGGATGTGCACCCCAATCGAGGAATTTAACACCACGACGGCCAACTGTCCAATCCAAGCGAGTATCCACAGCAACAGAAACATCTAATGTATATGGCTGTGTGAAACCAATACCTTGGTCACTAGGAACATCTTCATTATTATATGTATCCTGGCTTCCATCAGCAGCATTGCCAATCATTGGCAAACCATTAGCATCAGTTTTGAAGGCATTTACAAGGTTATGTGAAGGCTGGTAAAATCCGCAGCATCCACGGCCAGGAGAGTTACCTGCATAAGGCCAATTCAGAACATCACCCTGATTACCATTACTACCGGTAGTACCATCAT
>JBDLUZ010000036.1:0-12576 GCA_039805045.1 Bacteroidota bacterium
AAAGAGGTTTATGAAAGGGGTAATGTGTATTGTGCCACCAAGCATGCTGTAGAAGCATTGAGCCAGTCTATGCGTATCGATCTTGTTAAGCATGCCATCAAGGTAACCGCTATTCATCCGGGAGCAGCGGATACTGAATTTTCTCTGGTTCGTTTTAAAGGCGACAGCGCAAAAGCTGCTGCAGTTTACCAAGGGTTTACGCCATTATATGGGTCCGATGTTGCCGATACAGTTCATTATTGTGCCGGGCTGCCGGAGCATGTGTGCATCAACAGTCTTGTGATGACTTGTACTGCACAACCCAACAGTTTCTACCTGCATCGTTCTACTGAGCAAGCGAGATTCTGATCTGCATACCACCTCTGGTGTTAACTGATGGAGCTGCATTGGAAATATAAGGGTTTAACCTGCGTTGGTCAAAGTAGAGCTGAACATTTACCCGATTGCTTAACACAACGTCAATGGTTGGACGTATAGTAATTACTTTTTGTCCGCCTGTTGCAAATGCATTGGATTGATCAAGTCTGGAGTTGGAGTTGATGTCATCACGTACACTGAAATCCAGTGCAAATGTTATGTCATTCTGAGGTGCCGCCGATCCTTCCTGTTTTTTTACAAAAGGCAGTCTGAATGGCAGTTTCATGTCCCTGTTTCTCCAACGCATACCAAATGTAACTTCGGTTGACCGCACTTCACTCAGTTGAAAATCAATAAGGCTCATAGAAAGCTGTCTTGATTTTCTGTATTCAAAACGTCCGGATAGTTGTCCGGGTGTTGAAAAATCAATACCTATCAACGGTGAAAACTGTTCTGAAATGAGTAGGTTGGGAATCAGGAAATAGGGTACAAAATTGCCGGATACCGTATCCACAAAAGAGGGAAAGCCATACAACAATGTATCCTGAAACAGGAGTGCTGAATTGAAACTGTTCATGCTCAATGTAGACGTATAGCCGTGGCTGATGGTGAAGTTTGAAAAATACTGTTGTAAGGATTCAATCCTGCTCAGCCCGTTATAAGTCAGTCTCCAGTTAGGTTTTGGCATATACCCACTGAACGGATTTGACTTTACATTGCCTGTTTCTCCATCCTTCAGCAGTGCAATTGAAGTTGGGTCTTTTTTGGTGTAAGCTGCCAGAAAGGCTGGTATCAAAACATCCTGGGCATATCGGCCGTATCCTTTGTAGTAACCATCAGATCCGGGTGTTTTGCTGTAAGGATTGTTTTCTCCGAGTCTTTTGGAAAGGATGATTCTGTTGTTTTCAAATTCCTTGAAAGTTGCACTTGTATTATTCGGGTCAAACTTTGAAAATAAAGTTTGGAAGGAAATGTAGCTGATGCTGAAACCACCTCCTGAATAAGGGTTCAGTGCATTGAATTGTCCGGTTCCTATTGTGTCTTTGAACAGGGTGGTATAGTTTTTTGTAAGGCTTTTGTCTATGTTGAGGTCAATGATCAAGTCACGAATGGGTTCAGCCTGAGCCGTTATATTGAGTTTCTGGTCATAATTTTGGAGGAATAGGTTGTTAAGAATCGGATCTTTTGTGATCAGTCCCTTTTTAGCAATATCCTGCAGCCATTGCTGGTTGGGTTGCCTACCCATGATAAAATCAATGCCTGGAGCCATGCTGCGCCAGTTTTGTCCAAGAAAACGGGTGCTGTCAACATATCCGGGTAAAAAGGTAGTGCCACCTTCATTATAGGTTACTCCAATCCTTTTAACAGCACTTACTGTTTGTAACGCAGCACGTTCGAATCCTGATAAAGGTGTTGCTGGTTTGACTTTAGGTGTTTCCAATTTAAGGATTCTGGCTTCCCTTGTTGTTTTATAGGTATCGAGTTTTTTATTCAACTGCGTAATCTCTAATTTGTTTTTAGTGGTGTCTTTTTTGGACTCAAGGATTTTGTCAATTTTTTTCGAGGTTATTTTCTCCTTTTTACCGATTCTCTTTTTTAACCGAGCTACTTTTCTCTTTTTGGATTCGCTTATGGAAGCGCCTGCATCGGGATCACCGCCTTGCATCGCCAAGGGGTCATCCATTGTTGGAACTGACTCTTCCAGTTTCCTGAATATCTTGAATTTGCTGTACAACTGAGTCAGGTTGAATTCTGACGTTGCTCCTGTTTGTCCACTATTTTGAATTGTATTGCCGAGGTTTACGGCGAGCCTGGAGGCGCCAACCCAGTTATAAGTGCTTCTATAGGCAATGTTAAGCGTTGTCCAATCGAGCAGCGGTATCAGGTTCGTAGGCACATTGTAAGCAATATCAGCACTCTGGTTGTATATGGTATTTCTTCCACCCTTCAGGAAATTCCGGATCAGGGAATCGCGCTTGCTTTTGCTGTCGATTCTGCCTGTAGGTTCGTCAATCCGCGAGTTGTTCAGTGCTTTGAAATCGACATTGAGTGATCTGGTCAGGTCCCAACGCATGTTGTAATTCCTGTCAACCACAAAATACTTGTCGTAGGTTTCTGGAATTTTGTATTTCCCTCCACCTACATTCCTGGGTCTGATTGCACCAAACTGTCTTCTTGAATCCATTCTGATGCCAATCAGAGAAGGAGACGGATTGAAGTTGATATTGCGGATGAAATCAAGCCAGGGGGTTTTGGATTTAATCAGCTTTTTGAAGGGTTCGAGATAGTTGGCCTCTTTGGTATAGTTATAGCCAATACCACCTTGCGTTCGACTGACCTCATTATTTTCTATGAGGGGATTGCGTTGAATGGTTTCAGTAAATGAATAGCTAAAATCTAAATTGGAAATGCTCCATAACCGTATTTTCTGGTCGGGTTTTTGAGCAAACCTTACGTTGGTAAAATTGAATGTTTTAGTCCCTGTAAAATCAACAGCGTCATTGCGAATAGAATCACGCTTGTCTTTATAAAGACTGAATTTTTCTTTCAGCGTTATATCCTTGTCGTATGGATCATATTCGGGTGAACTTACGGTCTGAGATAGGTTGGCGAAAAATGGAATTTCGAGTCCGAGTTGTTTTGGCAGCAACTTACCCAGCTGCAGGTTGGTGGAGAGATCGAATTGTTGCAGGTTATCCCGGAACCGGTCATTGACCCTTTGTTCCAGCTGACCGAATCCTATGGTGTGAATATTGGCCGACATGGAAACTGTTCCAAGGTCTGCCAGCTGGAGATTCATTTGTCCAACTGCAGCCCATCCGCCTTCTTCATTTAATCCGGATAACCTCAGTTCATTAATCCAGACCTCGGTACTGATTATTCTGCCTCCGGTAGCATCTTTGAGGTTTTCTATACCAGCAAGGATGCCTTTAACTTCTCCCAGGTTTGGATTTCCCATGATGGAAAACACTTTTCCATTGATTACTTTCCGGTATATAGCGGTAGCATTATTGGTGCTGAGGTTTCTTTCGTTTTTTAATTTGATGAGTTCAACAAGGTCAAAGTTGAGCTCATTTTCTGCCGGCCAGATGACTTTGGGGTCTGATGAGCCAAACGGTGTGACCTTTAGCGGGAATTTGATTTCGTAAAAGTTGTTGATATAGTCGTTACCAATCCGCACTACTGCATAAACTTCTCCGTCTCGAATTGGGCTAAATTCTTTTAAACTTTCTGCATGGTAAAACATGGAAAGCTTTTTGTATTGCCTGAGGTCGTGGCTGAATGATTTGAATACGGCTCTTCCGTCACCCTCCCTGAGGTTAACCACATTGATGCTAAGTGCCTGTTCATTCTGCAGGATATTGATTCCTCCGTTACTGAGGGCCTGCACCCTTTCAATGCCGGGTGGTGTTCGGTAGGGTATGGGGTCTCTCCTGTCGTTTTCTTCAATATTAACGGCAGATACATTGAACCGGGTGGCATTATTGGCCAAGTCTATGGGTTTGTACTGACCGGTTGTATCCAGGTCGTAAGCGAACCGCCTCCAATTGTTGCGTACAAGTTCAAGTTTGGCAAACCTGAGAACTACAGAGTCAGCAAAATCGGTCAAGAACATCCTGAAAAAGCGGATAGATTTAAAGTCAGGGATCTCTCCAACTTTGCTTTCATAAGCAGTAATGGGTACCCGGAACTGATACCAGATTTGATCCTGCTTGGAGCCATCGGCGAGGGTAACGTTAACAGTTTTTTTATCAGCGATGAAATTCTGTCCGACCTGCATAACCGGATCTCCGGCAGGTTTCAGGTCTATCCGATACTGGAAGTATTCTTCTGACTCATTCAGTGTATTGTCTCTGTTCAGGTCCTCACTATCGGGATAGAGTGTAAAGGCAGATGCAAAATCTGAACCTGCGTTCGCAATGGGAGAGTTGCCTTCCGGACTGTTGAAGTTTTTATACCGCCCAAGTATACCTGTATTATTTTTATCGTAATAGGTGTCTCTGTAGTACCTGAAATTATCTGATGAGGGGTCTGTGCTTGCATCCTGATAGGCCTTTGATGATACGCCATAGCGCGTTGCCAGTTCATTGAGGTACTGAGATCTCAATTTAACTTCTCCAGAGTCAGAAAGCCCATCTAGACCTACATCCTGATATGGTCTGTCTGCCGGATCATTGCTGAAGCCCTGGGTAATCTGAATGGGGTTCAGTGGGGATGTTCCCCAAGTTGAGGTTGCTGTAGCAGCAGGTATTGTAGGTGTAGCTAAACCATTTTCATAGAATCTTCTGGAGTCTTTTAGGATGTCTTCGGATATGTTTCCCAGGTTGAGGTATAAAGATCCTCCAGATGGAACTGTGCCTTTGATGAAGGGGTCCAGTACCCAGAATTCCACAAACTCTATGTTGGCTGTTTCAAAATCAGTCTGGTCAATGCCACGCATGATGCCACCCCAGCGTTTGCCGGGATTCTTCAGTTGTCCGTTGCTTTCAATATTCAGGGCGTCATAATTATAAGGTCCTTTCTCTTTCGGGAAATACGCCAGGTCAAAGGTTACGAGTTGGCTTTGTCCGAAATCAGGTGTACGCCGTGGGAAGATTTCTTGTTGTCCTATGCTTCTTACACGGGGGTCGGCCAGTTGGGCAACATCATTTCTCAGCGGGTTGTTGAGATTGCGTTTTTCCTGAAGTATTGGTTCAATATTGTACCAGGCCAGTTTTGCCCTGTTCTTGCCATAATCAAGGTTGTCAAAGGAGCTCGCTTCCGGAAAGAGGGTATTGCCGAATCGGTCCGTTGCACCGTATGGTGTTGAAGCAAGCGTCCAGCCCACAATGGGAAAGCGCAGGTCGATGCTTGATTTGGTGCCTTCAAAATCATCCAGATAAATTAACCCCTCACCACCTTTGCCTATCTGAGGAGCATGGCCGGGTGTCATTTTGGCTGCTTCTGCTGCAAAGTTGATGCTAGAAGAGCCGTTTGCCTCATAGAAAGGGAGTTTGCCCAACCATTTGCTCAACCTTGGCAATTCACTGTTGTAGTTGATGTCAAAGCCGGTCATGCTGTTACGTATGGGATCGGATCCATACTCCATTTTGGTAAAAAACGGCCGCTCACTCAGCCGTACCATGGTGCCTCCAATGGAGAGCTTATCACTGAAAAGGTAATCCCAGCGCATACCCAAGTAGGTTCGCTGTTGAACCCCAAAAGTTGCATTGTTTTCGAACTGCACATTAACCGGTAATCCTGAGTTTTTAATGGCATTATTGATGATCCTTACAGTACCAGCCAGGTAGTCGATTGTATAATCAACATTTTCTACCAGGGTTTGTCCGCCTGCAGTCACCGTTACTGATCCTTGTGGGATATTGAAGGCATTCAGTGATATGTCTCCATTGCCACCACCGGAAGACTTTGAGCTTCCCCTGATCATGAACCTATTAAGGTTGGCAAAGGTTTGTGCAATGGCCTTGATGGTGTCGTACAGCGGATAGAAAAGATATTTCTCTCGAAGTGCGGGATCAGTGGTGAAGGCATAATCCAGATCATGCCCAAAGGGTTCAAGCACTGGGAAAATAACCCTGCTCTGGTAGGAGTTTACGGTATAGCCCTCCACAAAATCAAAGACACCATCAGGTTGTGGATCATTCTGGTTGTTGAGCCTGTCCAGATTCATCAGCGTAATCAGGGGTACACCTGCCTGATCACCTTCAGGAAGGTATCTTTTTTCTCCCCCTCCCGGCTCCTGATAAAGCACGTTGAACTGGAAGTCCTGCCTTTCGAGTTGGCCTGATCCAACCGGATAAATATTTTTCATCATCAGGTCCCAGATAGGCAAAGAAGTACGCTGAGATGTGGCTTTCAGCAGCTTCAGAAAAAGTACTTTCTGGACCCCGCTGGCACTGTCTACCGGAATATCCTGTGCGAATTCACCCACCTGATAAATTTTTCCGTTTACGGCATACTGATAGGCAACACCCAATACTTCATCAGGCTGAAGTGAAATATTCAACGAGATAAATCCCAGTTGTCTGTTGAAATAGTATTGTGTGGTGTCAAGTTTTCTTGCAAATGTTTTTTCAAAGTCCCGAACTGGCTGTAGACCAATGCCATTCAGGAAATTAACAATCTGCGCAGGGTTTCTGCTTGCAGGATTGCTGATTATTTTGCTGTAGAGGTTATTCGTTGCATTGGAGGGTAACAAAGCACCACTTGGGATGATCACAGGTGGTTGCTGATAGGGTTTATCTTCTCCGAGGTCCATCAATCCCACTACATCCCTGGCATTTGTTGTTGCTCCATTTCTGTTGGTTACCCAAACCTCCAGACGAAGCAATTGCACCTGGGAGTTGATGACGGGCAGGTTTTTCATCGCTTTGTTGTAATCTCGCCTGAAATGCTGCGCCAATAAAAAGTGCCTGTTTTCTTCGTAATCATCTGCTTTGATTTCAAAAGGAGTTGAACTGGACCCCCCATTGAACCCGGCCGACTGCCGCTGTGAGCGTTGACTTGCAAAAACGGTGGATAGCCAGAGTTTACCGAATTGCATTTGTGTTTTTACACCAAAAAGTTGTTGTGCGCCTGGAATAAGTGTGCCTTTGGAGGCAAAGGAGGTGTTGCCGATTTCAATTTTTTTAAAGATATCGTCTCCTTCGCCAGAATAATCCAGTTTGAGCTGGTTTTCAAAATCGAATGTTGATTGGGTATTATAACTTATCGGGAACTTCATTTTGTTGCCGATATTGCCGATTACATTGAGGTTGGCTGCCATGTCAAAATCCAGTCCACCGTTTTTTCTGGCTCTCTCCGGTAGGGTGGGGTTTTTGATATTCTGGCCCTGGTAGCCTGCTGTGATGTTTACTTCACCCTGCGGACGAATATCAATTTTACCATTTCCGAACAACCTGTTAAAAAGGTCTTCGCCCATATTCAGCCGGGGTTTCGACAGTTTTCTGTTCAGCAGGTTTATGGTATTTGACCTTTTTTGGAAATAATCATTTTCAGCCTTTCTTGACGTTATCCGCATGTACTCATCGAATGTCAGGCTTGTTGGCTTGCGGTAATATTTATTGCCGATCTTTTCGTAGATGTAATATTCCTTTGTTTTGGGGTCGTAGGCAATAGAGTCGGTTATATTAGCTGGGTCTTTAAGGTCAAATGCATTTCTATTCGGCTGGGTCAGCTTGTCTGCCACACGGTCTTTCAGCGGGAAAAGAAGGGTGTCTTTGGGCACAAGGGTATCCTGTTGACCATGAGCCAAAGATATTAAGGCTATAGACCAGGAGGTAAGGATGGTTTTCAGCGATACCGGGTTCAACGTTATGGTAGACTTTAGTGGAGTAGCTTTTTTATCAAATAAGCTGAAGGGATTTTTTAATGAGTGATTCAAGGTTATCTTCAGGGGAAATGGTTTTAGCTTTTTTAAGTGCTGATTCAGCAGAATTTCTGGGTATTCCCAGTGCCATCAGGGCATTTAACGCATCGTTTTCCACGGTATTGTGTATAAAGCCCGGAGAAGTACTTTCTACACCAGCTTTAACCATTTTGTCTCTTAGCTCCAGGATAATTCTTTCTGCAGATTTGCGTCCGATACCTTTGATTTTTTCGAGTGCTCCTGTATTGCCCGATGCAATGGCACTGCGTAATTCAGCAGGTTTCATGGCCGAGAGCATCATTCTGGCAGTGGAAGCGCCAACGCCATTGACATTAATGAGTTGTATAAAGAGTTCTTTTTCAGCTTGTTCTGCGAATCCAAACAAGGTATGGGCATCTTCCTTGATCTGCAGGTATGTGACCAAGGTGCCTTCCTGCTTATCCTGAATGGCAGAATAAGTATTGAGGCTGATTTGTACCTCATAGCCTACACCCATGACATTCAAGTGAATGAAGGATGGGGTCTTTTGTACAAAGGTTCCGGTTAGGCTAATGATCATAGTAGGTTCAAAGTTAATGATTTCTTACCTTTGCACTCCAATTGAACTTATGCAAAAAATAACAGCAGCCATCACCGCAGTGGGCGGATATGTACCTGAAGACAAGTTGACCAACGCAGATTTTGAGCGGATGGTAGATACCAATGATGAATGGATCAAGAGCCGGACAGGCATTGAAGAGCGGCATATCCTTAAGGGTGAAGGTAAGGCCACGTCTGATCTGGTAGTGCCTGCAGTTCAGGATTTGTGTAAAAAAAGAGGAATTGATCCTGATGAAATCGAGTGTTTGATAGTTGCGACCATTACACCGGATATGTTTTTCCCCAATACGGCCAATGTGGCTTGCGATAAACTAGGGATAAAGCATGCCTGGGGTTTTGATATCATGGCAGCCTGTTCAGGGTTTCTTTATGCACTTACTACAGCTGCATCCCTTATTGAAAGTGGCAGGTATAAAAAGGTGGCAGTTGTAGGTGCCGATAAAATGAGTTCTATCGTTGATTATACAGACAGAACAACCTGTATTCTTTTCGGAGATGGTGCAGGGGCAGTTTTGCTGGAACCCGATACAGAAGGATACGGGGTGCTCGACAGTATCCTGAAAAGTGATGGTAGTGGGGGTAAATACCTCCACATGAAAGGTGGTGGTTCACTTAATCCGCCTTCAGCCGACACAGTGGCACAGAAAATGCACTATTTGTTTCAAGACGGACAACCGGTTTTCAAATTTGCAGTAACAGGAATGGCTGACGTCAGTTATGAATTGATTCAGCGCAATAACCTCACAGCAGATGATGTTGCCTGGCTTGTTCCTCACCAGGCCAACAAGCGTATCATTGACGCAACAGCCAGGAGGATGGGATTGTCTGATGAGAAAGTTTTGCTGAATATTCAGCGTTATGGCAATACCACTGCGGCAACTATTCCGCTTTGTTTATGGGATTATCAAGGTCGTTTCAAGCGTGGAGATAATATTGTGCTTGCGGCCTTTGGTGGTGGCTTTACCTGGGGTGCTACCTGGATAAAATGGGCCATATGATGTTGAAGAATTTTAAAGGATTTGGTTCCCTGGCTATCCATGCAGGGCACATCCAGGATCCTATGTATGCTCACCTGACTCCGCTGTATGCATCATCCACCTATGTGTATGATGAAGCGGAACAAGGAATGCGCAGGTTTTCAGGTCAAGAGCCTGGTTATATCTACTCCCGCTGGGGCAATCCAACCATGAGTGAGGCAGAGCGAAAGATTGCAGCAATGGAAACATACCGCATAGAAAAGGATGGTCAGCCACTTGAGGCCATGGCTATACTTCATGCATCGGGTATGGCGGCTATCAGTTCATTGTTCATGTCTACGCTGAAAGCCGGTGATAAAATCCTGACCCATTATTCCTTGTACAGTGGCACAGAACAATACATGAAACAGCTGCTTGAGCCACTGGGACTCACTGCTGTAATCGTTGATCTCCGTGATCTTGAGCTGGCTGAAAAAATGCTCAAGGAGGATCCCAGAATCAGGCTTGTCTATCTGGAAACCCCTGCCAATCCTACTTTGCAATGTGTAGATCTCCAGGCATTGTCAACTCTTGCAAAGCAATATGGCAAAATCACAGCATGTGATAATACTTTTGCCACTCCTTACCTGCAACAGCCATTTAGGTACGGAATTGATTTTGTGATTCATTCCACTACCAAATTTTTAAATGGGCATGGAACCGCAATCGGTGGCGTGCTGGTGGGAACAGATATGGAATTCATGAAAACGACTGCTACCCGTGCTCACCGTTTGCTTGGGGGGAATAGCAATGCTTTTGATGCATTTTTACTTGTAAATGGAATGAAGACACTGGAAGTAAGGATGCAGCGCCATTGTGAAAATGCCATGCAGGTGGCAAATTACCTGGATAGCCATGCTGCTATTTCAAAAGTGAATTATAACGGATTGCCCTCACATCCTGATTTTGCTGTATCGGCAAAGCAGATGAGTCATCCGGGAGCCATGATGAGTTTTGAACTTAAAGATGGGTTTGATGCAGGTGTCCGATTCATGAATCGGCTTCAGTTGTGTACGCGTACTGTTTCCCTTGGAACATGTGATACGTTATTGTCTCATCCTGCCTCAATGTCTCACAGCTCAGTTCCACGGGAGCAGCGCATTGAGTATGGCATATCAGACGGATTGATCAGGTTAAGCGTAGGAATGGAAAATATTGAAGACATACTGGAAGATTTTCAACAGGCACTACCATGAATATCAGAAAAGCAGTAAAAGGTGATTGTCCGGCTATGCTCGAACTTGTACGTGAGCTCGCATTGTATGAAAAAGCTCCGGATGAAGTAACCGTTGATCCTCAGCACTTTGAAGCAAGTGGCTTTGGTCAGAATCCGGTTTGGTGGGCTTTTGTTGCCGAAACTGATGCAAAGGAAGTAGTAGGTTTTGCCCTTTATTACATCCGTTATTCAACCTGGAAGGGACAGGTCATGTACCTCGAAGATATTCTGGTTACAGCAAGTATGCGTGGCCAGGGGATTGGTCATCAACTGGTAGACCAATTGATTGTGGAAGCAAAAGAAAAGGGCTTCAAGCGTATAGTTTGGCAGGTACTGGAATGGAATGAACCCGCTATCAACTTTTACAAGAAATACAACGCAAAATTTGATCCAGAGTGGATCAATGTCATATTGGATATCTGAGTGTTGATTTTATTTGCAACAGGAAAAGCTTATCCAGCCCCATCTTGCATTTTAATTGAATTCTGATTACTTTGTGCTTCGTATTCTATTCATTGATTACCTGATTTTTCATATCAGTTACAATCCAATTCTTGTGATCAGCTCCTACCAACAAGTAAATTCAGCTTGTTGAAAAAACAAGAAACTGTGCGTTCAATAAAACTTTTGTCCTTTATTTCATTTTCTTTCGTGCTGTTAACTTATTCTGTTTTCGGAAACAATTTTCCTGTTGGCAGATTGGAAGGGTTTAAATTTCCCCCTCCTCCGGCTACCATCAGTCAGCGGGGAATTACAACTACTGGAGCTGCTCAGAACAGGAACCTGTCCATAAGCAAGCCGTCAGGTGCTGTTGCAGGAGATATACTCATTGTAAATATTGCCTACCTGCGCAATAATGCAACAGCGACCAATCCTATTTTGGCTGGATGGACCCTCGTCAATGCCGCATGGCTTACAGACACGGATAAAGAGACGGTAAGAGGTGCAGTGCTATACAGAATTGTAACAGTTGCAGATGATGCGGTAACGACATATACATTTGACCTAGGTGCAGGAACTGCCAATGCCACAGGAGGGATCGCAGCTTTCAGTGGTGTGGATCCGCTGAGTCCCTTTGATGCAGTTTTGGGCACATTAAATGTTTCTCAGGGCAATAAAAGCAATGCTGCAACGGCAGCATCAATAACCACCTCAACAGCAGGTGCCGCATTACTCATGCTGACACAGGCAAGTGATAACATGAGTTGGAAAGATACCATTGGAACCTCAGGTTGCTGGCAGGTAAACGACCCTGCTTACCTCAATGAAATTCTCGACTTACCTTATAAAGTAAACTCTGCGAATTTTTCAGTGGGTGCTGCATGGGGGATTAAATCTGATCCCGGTCAGACTGGTGCAGGTAAAGTTTCATTTGTTGACCCCTTGGCAACAAGAGACTTTGGAGCCCTTTTGATTGCATTGAAACCACTAGACGCTGTTCTTGTGCCACCTGCCATCACAAGTAACCTGGCTTTGACCAATATTTATGGTGCTGGAAATACGTATCAGATTTCTGCATCCAATTATCCAACTTCTTATGCAGCATCAGGTATTTCATCAGGTGTAACAATTGATGCATCAACCGGAACAATTGCCTTTGCCAAAACAATACCGGTTGGAGTCCATAATCTTACCATTTCAGCTTCCAATGCTTCCGGAACTGGAAGTGCTACACTGGTCTATACCGTCACACCTTTTTCATTGACGATAACAGCATCCAATAACATCAAATGCCAGGGGGCTGACCTGACTTTGGGAACAACTTCCTTTACTGTAAACACTACCTTGCCTAACAGTGAGTTAGTTGGCAGCGTGACATTAGCTTCGTCTGGTGCAACAGCTGCTGCATCTGCGGGAACATATCCGTTAATGCCTTCAGCTGCAACAGGTACATCAGGTTTTTCAGCGACCAATTACAACATCACCTATACAGCGGGTATACTCACAGTTAAGCCATTCAATGCTTGGACCGGAGCTGTAAATGGTTCATGGAATCAGGCTGGTAACTGGTGCCTTGC
>JBDLUZ010000037.1:0-12346 GCA_039805045.1 Bacteroidota bacterium
ATGAATGCACCTGTAAAATCTGTAAACACTCCTGTAACTGCAAAACGTAAGTTAAGCATGCCCGCAGATTGGGGTCAGCCTGATGTAACCATTAAGCTGGGAACGAAACCCGGACTGAAATTTGACATCACTAAGTTTGAGATAAAAGCAGGTTCCAAAGTAAGATTGATCTTCGGCAACAACGATGATATGACTCATAATGTAGTTGTTGTAGCTCCCGGTGCAGCAGATGAAGTGGGTAACCTGGCCTTGAAACTCGGACTCAAAGGTGCGGAAATGAATTATGTACCAAACAGTGCCAAAGTACTGTTCCATACAAAATTGCTACAACCCGATGAGATTGAATCCATCTATTTCAATGCACCTGCCACACCAGGTGAATACCCTTTCATCTGTTCATTCCCCGGACACGCCTCTGTGATGAAAGGTATTATCAAAGTGGTTCGTTAAATGAATAGGGAAACCCATCAATGGTTTAGTCCGGCCCTTCAAAAAGAAATGCCGGTATCCGTTTATGGTCATTATGGTTATGCCCTCCTCATGATTCCCACTGCAGCAGCAGATTACCTGGAATATGAACGCTTTGAACTCATCAGCGTGCTGCAACCATTGATTGATGAAGGCAGGTTAAAAGTCTTTTCAGTCAACAGCATCAACACCGAAAGCTGGATGAATAAAGCGATGGAAGGCGCGCATAAAGCTATACGTCACAACCAGTTCAATCAGTATATCTTTGAAGAGGTCATCCCGTTTATACGAAACAAAACATCCACAGATACTCCAATAATAAGCTGTGGCGCATCTTTTGGAGCTTTACACGCTATGAATCTTTTCATGAAAAGACCTGATATGCTGCAGGGTGTAATTGCGATGAGCGGTGTTTATGACCTGACTGAATACACCGATGGGTTTTACGATGACCAGGTTTACTTCAATTCTCCGATTCATTATATTCCCAACCTTTCCGATCACGAAACACTGGAAAAGATACGGAGTGGTAAAATCATCATCGCTTCAGGTAGCGGTTCCTTCGAAGACCCCGAAGCCAACCGCAGATTCTCAGATGTGTTAAACAGCAAATCAATACCACATCAGTTGGAGATCTGGGGCCATGACATCCACCACGACTGGACTACCTGGAGGAGGATGTTGCCTGACTTATTAAACAGGTGATCTAATCTCACCAAAGTAAATTGCCTGCTAAGGCTTGACTACTATTTACTGTGGCCCGTTAGCCCATTCCGCTTTACCTTTGCTTTATGGACAAACGCCTTTTTCTACTCGACGCCTTTGCACTCATTTTCCGTGCTTACTATGCATTGATAAGGAGTCCCAGAATCACAAGCAAAGGAAAAAATACCAATGCGCAATTCGGTTTTACCAATGCCTTGACGGATTTGCTGAACAAACAGAAACCCACACACATGGCTGTTTGCTTTGACACAGCAGCACCAACAGAAAGACATATCGATTTTGCTGATTACAAAGCCAACAGGCAGGAAGCACCGGAAGACCTATTGGCATCCCTACCGGACATAAGGAAAATCATCGAAGGTTTGAATATACCCATTATCGAAACCGATGGGTTTGAGGCTGATGATGTGATCGGAACTTTGGCAAAACAGGCAGAAAAGGAAGGTTACGAGGTTTATATGGTTACCCCAGACAAGGATTACGGCCAGCTCGTCAGCGAAAACATCAAGATATTCAAACCTCCGTACCAGGGTGGAGACTTTGAAATCATTGGTCCGAAAGAAGTTTGCGAAAAATGGAATATCAGCAACGTTTCACAGGTCATTGATATTCTAGCCATGATGGGTGATGCCGTAGATAATATCCCGGGTATACCAGGAGTTGGAGAAAAAACAGCTGCAAAGTTACTGGCAGAATATGGCACAGTTGAAAATGTACTGGAAAACGCAGACAAACTTAAAGGTGCATTGGGTGAGAAAGTAAGACAGGGGAAAGACCTGGCCATCATGAGTAAGAAACTCGCCACCATCATCACATCAGTGCCTGTTCAGTTTCATGAAGAAAACTTCTCAGTTAAAGAACCCAATAAAGAAGCACTCAGGGAAATTTTCACTGACCTTGAATTCAGAACCATCGGGAAACGTATTCTCGGTGAGGATATTCCCGTAGCAGGACCAGCTGAAAAATCAGGTTCAACAGTACAGGGAGATCTTTTTGGCGGAGCAGGCACCACGGTTGCTGTTGCAGAAAACGGAGATTCTGCTGAAGCTTCCGATTCAGCATCACTCATTGAAAAAAACATACACAATACCCCGCATCAGTATGACCTTGTAAACACAGCCGAACAGATTGATGTGCTCGTTAAAGCATTAACACATGAAAAAGAAATCTGCTTCGATACAGAAACAACCAGCCTGGATGCGAATCAGGCAGAGTTGGTTGGGCTCAGTTTTTCTGTAAAACCTGGCACAGCAAGCTATGTGGCTTGTCCTGCAGACAGAAACCTCACACTCCAATTGCTAAAAGCCTTTTCACCACTTTTCAGTGATCCGGCTAAAAAATGGATCGGTCAAAACATCAAATATGACCTGCTTGTACTGAAAAACCATGGTGTTGATCTTGCAGGTGAAATTTTTGATACCATGTTGGCGCATTATGTCATCGACCCTGAAGGGAAAAGGGGGATGGACCAATTAAGTGCAAAATACCTTGGCTATGAACCCGTTCACATTGAAGAACTGATAGGCAAAAAAGGTAAAAACCAGGGCACCATGCGCGATGTGGAGGTTGAAAGGGTCAAGGAATATGCAGGGGAGGATGCAGACATCACGCTACAACTCAAACATATTTTTGAACCTGTTCTCAAAGAGAAAGAAGTTGAAAGGGTGTTTTTTGAGGTCGAAAACCCATTGGTGAAAGTACTCACTGACATGGAATTTGAAGGAGTAAAGGTGGATGTAGACTTCCTGAAAGAATATTCCAAAGAACTTGAGAAAGAAGCCAAAGTTGCGGAAGAAGCAGTTTACAAGACTGCCGGCGTTCGGTTTAACCTTGCCTCTCCAAAACAGTTGGGCGAAGTGCTTTTTGAAAAGCTGATGCTCGATCCCAAAGCTAAAAAAACAAAAACAGGACAATACGCAACCGGAGAGGATGTCTTGCAAAAGCTGGCGCATCAGTTCCCCATTGTTTCAGATATTCTTGCTTTCAGACAGCTCACAAAACTGAAATCGACATACATTGATGCACTGCCCGAATTGATTAATCCCAAAACCGGTAGGGTTCATACCACTTATGGTCAGGCTGTTGCAGTTACCGGCAGACTGGCAAGCAACAACCCCAACCTGCAGAATATACCCGTGAGAAGTGACCGGGGTAAAGAAATCAGGAAGGCATTTGTGCCAAGAGATAAGGATCATGTATTGATATCGGCAGACTACTCACAGATTGAACTGCGTGTTGTTGCTGCAATCAGTGGTGACCCCAACATGTGCGAGGCATTCCGCTTGGGGAAAGATATCCATACTGCTACAGCAGCCAAAGTATACGGCGTTGACGAAAATGAAGTAACAAAAGAGATGAGGTATAAAGCCAAAAGTGTAAACTTTGGAATCATATACGGACAGGGAGCATTCGGACTGTCAGAAAATCTGGGTATAAGCAGAACAGAAGCCAAAACAATCATCGATAACTACAAGAAAGAGTTCTCTGGGATCACGGGTTACATGGAAAATACCATCAATTTTGCCAGAGAAAAAGGATATGTCGAAACATTAATGGGCAGAAAGAGGTGGCTGCGTGATATCAATTCAGCCAACTTCACTATCAGGGGTTTCGCAGAACGCAATGCCATCAACTCGCCGATACAGGGAACTGCGGCAGACATGATTAAGCTGGCAATGATTAAAGTACATCATGCCATCAAAAAAGAAGGCTTCAAAAGCAGGATGATACTGCAGGTTCATGACGAATTGATTTTTGATGCACTGCGAACTGAAGCTGAGGAGTTAAAAGCTTGTATCCTTGAAAATATGGAAGCAGCCCTACCACTGCCAAACCAGGTGCCTGTAATTGCAGAAGCCGGCATTGGCGACAATTGGCTTGAAGCACATTAAAACTCAAATATGATCACCAGGTTATTCATATTCCTTTTTAAAATGAGGGGTTGGAAGATTGTTGGAACCGTTCCTCCTCATATCCAAAAAGCTGTTGTGATTGCTGCACCGCACACAAGTAACTGGGATTTTGTCTATGCCCTGGCAGTATTCAGACAACTCAAACTCAAAATGCGTTACCTGATCAAAAAGGAGGTTAATTTTTTTCCATTGAGCATACTCCTCAAAAATACTGGTGCCATTCCGGTTGAAAGAAGCAAAAAACACAACCTGACAGATCAAATCGTTGGTTTGTTCCAGGCTCATGATGAAATATTCATTGCAATACCTGCTGAAGGAACCAGAAAAAGGATTGAAAAAGTGAAGTCAGGCTTCTATTATGCCGCGCTCAAAGCTGGCGTACCTGTTTTACCCGGTTACCTTGATTTCAAAAAGAAAGAAGGCGGATTTGGAGAGCCAATTTGGTTTACCGGTAACAAGGAAGAAGACATGCAGAAAATCAGGAACTTTTATGCTGGTAAAACAGGAAAGTACCCAGAGAAATTCAACCTCGAAGCTTTTAAAATTGACTGACATGAAACCAAGAATTATTTATTGTTACGATGCATACTGCGGTTGGTGTTTCGGTTTTAGTCCTGTTATCAAAGATTTATGGACGCGTTATGGCAATACCTTTGATTTTGAGACACTTTCTGGCGGTATGATACCTGTTGAATCCACGAATCATATCGGAAACATTGCAGGTTACATAAGAGAAGCCTACAAGCATGTGGAAGATATGGCAGGCGTAACTTTTGGAGAAGATTTTCTCTGGCATATCAACAACCCTGATCAAAGCGACTGGTTTCCCAATTCAGAAATGCCTGCTGTTGCGATGACTATCTTCAGAGAAAAGTTTCCTGCAGCCACTGTGGGGTTTGCATCAGATTTACAAAACGCGCTTTACAGTGAAGGCAGAGACCTGACAGATAAGGAAGCATACAGACACCTGCTGGAAAAATATGATATGGATGCCGATGAATTTTATACCAAACTAGCAGACCCGGCCTACACAGAAAAGGCTCACTACGACTTTAGTCTTGTAAAACAACTGGGGGTATCCGGTTTTCCCTGCGTTTTCCTGCAACTCGAAGAATCAAAACTATACATGATTGCAAGAGGATACAGTGATGGTCCAACGATTGAAAAACGCATCAGCAATATCCTTGCTGAAAACAATTAGCCTTTTTGGTTGTAACTTGCAGGCAATAAAATGTGGACATGGAATACAACAAACTCATTTCAGTTACAGGATTTTCAGGACTATTTGAATTGGTCAGCAGCAAAACAGACGGAGCGATAGTACGTTCTTTGGAAGACAATACCACCAAGTTTGTCTCCAGCAGAATGCATCAGTTTTCTCATCTTGAAACAATCGAAGTTTACACCACTGAAGAAAATGTGAACCTGATTGAGATCTTTAAAGTAATGGATACAGCTGAAGCAGCATTGCCTGCTGAAAAAGACAATAAAGCTGTAAAGGCATATTTTGAACAGGTTTATCCAAATATGGATTTTGAAAGGGTTTACAGCAGCGATATGAAAAAAATGGTCCGCTGGTTTGGAGTGATTAAAAAACACCAGATCGAATTAAAACTGACAGAAGTACCTGAAAACAATGATGATTCTGAGGCTTAGTATTGATCATCCAAAAAAACCTGAATGAATTATACCGCGAATATCGAAAAGCTGAAACACAGCTTTTTACCTGTTGATTTCAAACTGACTAGCTGGGAAACGATCTCTCCCTATTTCATTCTACTCAGTGAGCGAAAAATTGAAAATAAGTCCGATCTTGAACAGTGGCTCCAAGACATGAGTGAATTGGAAGCCTTCATCAGTGAAGATGCCTGCTGGCGTCAGGTAAGGATGACCTGTGATACCAACAGTAAAGAACTGGAGGAAGCATTTAACTTCTTTTTTATGGAGATTCAGCCAAAGATTCAGCCTTATGCTGATTTGCTGAACCGCAAACTGGTTGATTGTCCGTTTACTCAGGAACTGGACCAGGTAAAATATTTCACCTATCTCAGGTCTGTAAAAAAGTCAATCGATCTTTTCCGTGAAGAAAATATACCCATTCAGGCTGAAATGAGCGTTTTGCAGCAACAATATGGTTCGGTGGCGGGTAAAATGACCATTGAGCAAGATGGAAAAGAATTCACACTGCAACAGGCAGCAAAGTTTCTGGAAAGTGAAGACAGGTCAATCAGGGAAACTGTTTACAGGAAGATTGCCGAAAGAAGGCTAAATGACAAGGATACACTCAATGAGCTATTCAGTAATTTAATTGCCAAAAGAGATCAGGTTAGTCGCAATGCGGGTTTCAGCAACTACCGTGATTATAAGTTCGCAGAAATGGGTCGTTTTGACTACACACCTGCTTCCTGTTTTCAGTTTCATGAGGCTGTTAGCCTGCATGTGATGCCACTGGTTGATGATATTAACAGACATCAGCAGGAGAAACTCGGTGTCGACACGCTTCGCCCTTGGGATACTGAAGCAGAGCCTGGAGGCATAGCACCCCTCAGACCCTTTACTGATGGCAAGGATTTGCTCAATAAAACCATAAGCTGCCTCAATAAACTGGATCCGTTCTTTGGAGAATGCCTTCAAAAAATGCAAGAGCTGAATCACCTGGACCTGGACAGCAGAATGGGTAAGGCTCCTGGGGGTTATAATATGCCATTGGCAGAGAGTGGTGCACCATTCATTTTCATGAATGCGGCATCACAGATGTCTGATCTTACCACCATGGTTCATGAAGCTGGCCATGCCGTTCACTCATTTCTCGCTCATCCTTTGGAACTGACAAGTTTCAAAGAATATCCAACTGAAATGGCTGAAGTTGCAAGCATGTCTATGGAATTGTTTACGATGGATCACTGGGATGTCTTTTTTGACAATGAAGCAGAAATGAAACGCGCAAAGCGGCATCAGCTTGAAAGGGTTATCACGATTTTCCCATGGATTGCAACCATTGATAAATTTCAACACTGGATCTATGAGAATCCGGCACATACACTTGAAGAAAGAAAAGCAAACTGGCTGGCTATCTTGAACGAATTCTCTTCTTCCGTAATCAATTTCGATGGACTTGAACACTTCCGCAGTTACAACTGGCAAAAGCAACTGCACCTTTTTGAAGTACCGTTTTATTACATTGAATACGGTATTGCTCAACTGGGTGCAATCGGGATGTGGAAACAATACCGTGAAAACCCACAGGCAGCGCTGGATAATTACAAGTATGCCCTAAGTTTGGGTGGTACTAAAACACTGCCTGAGTTGTACAAAGCTGCTGGAATTCCATTTGATTTTTCACCGGCAACAATCAATGATTTGATGATTTTTGTCAAAAACGAACTGGATAAAGTTTGATATACCACTATTAGGGTATACCCTGCTTAAATCAATTGAGACAGAGGTACTTATCTTTGTGGTGCTACTAATCAGAGCCTTAACGAATGCCCCGGTGTTTTCACACCGGGACTTTTTTTATCTGCAAGATTTACAGATACCTGTAACAACCATATTGATTTCATGTATCATGTAACCATCGGGTAATTTAACTACAGGAATGGAAACCTCATCCAAACACAATGTTTTGCTGCATTGCTCACACCTGAAATGAATATGGTTATCATGATGGTGGCCTGTTGTAGTGCAGGTTTCATTACACAGGGCATAGCGGGTGATACTGTCGGTAGCAGGTATACTGTGAATGATACCTTTGTCGAGAAATGTCTGAAGGGTACGATAGATGGTAACCCTGTCAAATTGCTCCGAGCAGCCAGACTCAATATCCTGATGAGCCAATGCATTGCCAGATGCAATGAAGAGGTCCAGAATAGACTTTCTACCTGCGGTGATACTTAATCCACTGTTTTTTAATATCTCTGTGCTTTTGTTGATCATTTATTCTTTGATCAGTTTTTGGATATCTTCTATCAACTCAGTTACTTCTTCTTTTTTGATCCCGTCATAAATTCCCCTAACACGACCCTGCCTGTCTACCAGTGCGAAGAACTGTGTATGCAGAAACTGTTCATCTATGTTCTTACTGCTGTTTTTAGGATCATCCAACAAATAACTTTCACGTGCGGATTTGTATAAATCAGCTTTGCTACCTGTTACAAACCACCAGTTTTTAACCTGTGCACCCATTGAATCTGCATAATGCCTGAGTATTGGAAGGGAATCAGTTTCAGGATTCACTGTATGGGAAAGGATCATAAAACTGGAATCCGTTTTGAATTGATCATAAATCGCCTTCATGTTCTTATTCATTTTCGGACAGATGCCTTTGCAGGTTGTAAAAAAATATTCAGCCACATAAACCTTGCCGGCGATATCTTTTTGCGTAACCTCCAGGCTATCCTGACGGGTAAACTTAAAAGGCTGCACCGTATTGAGTACAGGCAGTTTAACCTCTTCAAAATCCGTTAACTTAACCATGGCAAAATAAAAACCACCAACCAGAATCGCGAAAAATACCAGATACTGCAGAGATTTTTTACCCATGATTGTTATTTAATACAAAAATACGCAGGTCATTCTATTTTTAGTTAAATCAAGAATGCAACTTTGTTGCAAAAGTTGTAAATTTGTTAGCTGACATGTTTAAAATCAATTACGACGCCCTAGGAATTGCTGCTTCAGTTGCCTGTGCCATTCATTGTGCATTGCTTCCGCTTGTTTTGACCAGCCTGCCGATTTTGGGAGTGAACATCATCAACAACATCTGGTTTGAACTGATGATGATCCTCATTGCATTATTTATAGGTATTTATTCACTGAGACATGGTTTTAAAAAACACCATCACAATAAATTACCCATAATCATATTCTCCAGTGGTATGGCTTTATTAATTCTCAAACAGGTTCTTCACGCTCAACAGATCTGGTTTTTAATACCTGCTGTTATTTTGATAGTAACTGCACATTATTTAAACTACCGTGATTGCAGGAAAGACGGGGAATGTCATACCGATAACTGCAGTCATTAACCTATTTTTCAATTCTTGCTATTGCCAATGCTGCAACTTGCTTGCCTTGTAAATTCCCGTTTTCACATCCAGAACGGTAATGAATGCCTCCATAAACCCTGCTGATTGAGGCTTCCAGTGCAGCCTGCCTGAAAGAACTGAAAGACCTTACCGGGAGATTGTATTCCAACTCAGAAGAATCTGTAAATGCATGATTATCTCCAAAAATATGGGTTAACATTTCTGCCGCTGAAGCTGAAACGGTACTATGCCCCGAAGTGTATTCTGGAAATGGAGGAGTTTGTATGTATGAAAACCACTGTTCCTCTATGAGGCGTTGAATAGCAGTTTGAGGCCTAATGCGCACAGATCTGTATTTTTCATACCAGCATGAAATAAATGCATCGTATAAACCAATTGCAGTATAAACATAGGCCTTTGCTGATGCCAGCATATCAAACCCCTTATCCCTGCATGCTTTACGCGTAATAGCCATCCAATGGCCTCCTGGTGTCATTTTCTTATCCTGAAACATCACATGGCCTTTGTGCTTTGAAACAAAGGGATTATCATCCCAAAAAATCGCAATATCAATTTGTTCTTCGCTAAGGTTTTTTGAAATTTCATAAACCTCTTTCAATTCTTTGTAATAAGCTGAAGATGAATCTTCATTATAATCCTCGAAGGGAGCCGCCCTTACTTCATCAGGTGATTTAAGAGCAAGGGTTTTCATTTTTAACCAATGAGGCTCTAATGCATCCCCATAATCAGGTGATGTTGGAACCCATCTCTTTCTGTCTTCTGTTTTAACTTCAAAACGGTCCATCCCCCTTGTTTCCTTATACTTATCAGTAGCAAGGCTCTTACCAATAACGTCTGCAACCTGTTGACCAAAACTGATTGAATTCGCATAAACCTCATCGCTCAAATCCTGCTTATAAACAGCAAGCATGGAATCCTGAAACACCTTAATTTCTTCTGCTGAAAAGGTAATTTTCTTAGCAGTTTCACAGAAGGCATGTATACCTGCAATGGTAAAATCGTATGCTTTTCCACTTAGCGGTGCAGGCATCGGATCAAAGCCATTGAGCTTTTCAGTTACAGACGGATACCCCTTCTCTTTATTCCTCATGGCCTCGTACATGGCTAGCGTACAGTTGGCATAGATTCTGCTGGCAACAGGCGGTGTGAAAATATCTACTACAATAATGTCTGTTAACTTTTTTACGAGAACATGCGGAACTTCATTTGGAGCTGACTTTTCTATTTTAGTCTGGCAGCTGCTGTAAAGTATTGTAGTACAGATCAAGAGTGCTTGAAGAATCGTTCTCATGATATTTTATTGAGTTTGCTGTGGATTGATAGTCCTTGTCTTTTTGCCTTTGGCATCATAGAAAACTATTAATTTCAGCTTAATACTGAAAAACCAGTTATTGCTTCGCTGTGAAAGAAATGAACTACCGTTACTGAATTCAATTCTTTCTATCCGGTTATCCGCATGTGTCTGTAGTGCAAATGTTTCTCCTGGAAGTAAGGCAATTTTCAAGGTGTTTTCTTCCGGTAAGCGGAACAAACGAAGTGGTTTTCGGTTTTCCGTGGCAATTAGAAATGGACTATTGTTGATATTGGCAACAGTTAGGGCTCTGGCATCACCTGGAACAAAGAAACCGGATTGTTCAAAACCCGAAGGAATGAAATTCTTTTTACCATTGTTTATGAGTACAAGACCATTAATGGCATCAGCCCGGCCCTGACTGGTTTCCATACCATAGTCGTTACCGACCAATAAAAGATCCGGCAACAAGTCACCGTTTATGTCCCTGGTTTGCATGCCATACAAAGGTGCAGTCTGGGCTTCCATTGGCAAAACATGTAGACGAAACTGACCACCACCCATGTTTTCAATCCAGCTGCTTTGCATATGATTGCTCGTTCTAATCTCTACGCCCTTCATTTCTTCACTGGTAAATACGTCATTTACAGTAGCGCGACCAAAATCGGCATAATGTTCGAATTTTTTTCGGATCAAAATCAGCTGTTTCTGCATATCATCTTTAGAATGATAAAAATATTCGTTTCTCTTTCCTGAAGAGTCTGGAAAATAACAGGATATAAATGCATCGTAAGAGCCATTCTGATCAAAATCCTTGCTGTAAATCCGAATCGGTTCATCAGAGGAACATTTGAAATATTGATTCAATCCAAAATTTCCTGCTACATAATCCATGTCGCCATCAAGATCAAAATCTGCTGCTGTTAGACTATTCCACCAACCTGAAGCAGCATCAATCTCAGGTGATTTGATGCGTTCGAAGCTTTTACCAGTATTTTTAAGAAATATAAGCGGACTCCATTCACAGGCCAGCACCAAATCCATTTGCTGATCGTTATCAAAGTCAGTCCACAATGCATCACTTACCATGCCTATTTGCTTTAGTCCGGTAAACCATTGCTCGCTAACATCAGTGAATTGTAACTTTCCTGGCTTTGAGTCATTCCGGAGTAAAAATGACTCTCCGGGAAGCGGATAAGCCTTGGGTTTCACTCTTCCACCTACAAAGAGATCCAGATCTCCGTCTCTGTCAATATCCGCAGCCTTGATATTTTGTCCGGATGCTGCTCCAGCAGGCAGAGCCGAGGCAACAATGGTAAAGTTTCCTTTGCCGTCGTTCTCACAAAGAATATCCTGGTAGAGTGGTGAACCTTCATCGTGCTGGTAACTGCCGCGCACGATATATAAATCATTATCACCATCCTGATCAGCATCAAAGAGTAATAAACCCATATCCTCCTCTTTCAGCAGATCTACTGGAGCTGGATAGCACAACATCATCCAATTGATCTCCATTTACATCACCAACTGCAATTGCCGGACCATATTGGGAGAATTTATGAGGTAAAGTTTTTTGTAAATTGAAATCTATGAAGTCATTTTCTTCATAAACATATTCAATGCCAAGCGTTAATGGATCAACCGGTTTAACCCAGGTTGAAGTTGGCTTTTGGATTACGCGCTCAACAAGTTTTGCATCCTTATAGTCAACAAGTATAGTCTGATCTGCATTTTGTTTCCCGATAGTCTGTAACCTGCCATCCTGCCATTCAACCCTGATGGAATCAATGAATGTGTTTACACCTAGTCCAAAATGGAGAAAGGGTTCAGAAGTGGAGAGATAACCTCTTACACACTGGCTTTCAGCTACCTGTTTATTGTTGCCATGCCATATAGTAACA
>JBDLUZ010000038.1:0-11837 GCA_039805045.1 Bacteroidota bacterium
ACCAGGCAATTTCTGTATTTGATATGTTTAAAATCGGTATTGGTCCTTCCAGTTCCCATACACTCGGACCATGGCGTGCAGCAGCTATGTTATTGAATCAATTGATTCAAACTGATAGGCTTAATCGTGTTCGAGGTATCAAAGTTATCTTATATGGCTCCCTTGCCAAAACAGGTAAAGGGCATGGTACTGATATCGCCCTGCTCATGGGATTATCAGGAGAATATCCGGAAACAACTGATGTCATGACGCTTCATGATAAGATTTACAAGATTAAAAATGATAAATCTTTGATTTTGGCTGGGCAACATTCCATACCATTTGATCCATCTCATGATCTGGTTTTTGAGTATTTGCAAACTTTATCTTATCACCCAAATGGGATGACTTTTTTAGTGGATATTGAGGGTAATGATCCACTTGTTAAAACTTACTTTTCAATAGGTGGTGGATTCGTTGAAGCAGAAGGGGAGATGCAGTCTGGCGAAGAAACAAAATTATTGCCTTTTCCAATCAATACTGCTCAGGACCTGTTGCACTGGTGTATGAAAACAGGCTTATCCATTCATGAACTTGTTATGGAGAATGAAATGTCCTGGAGACCAGAATCGGAAACTTTGGCAGGTTTGAATAAGATCTGGATGACTATGTCTTCCTGTATTTTTAATGGAGTTAACAAGAGAGGAATTTTACCAGGGGGATTACAAGTAAGGAGAAGGGCGGCTGATCTTAACAGCAAACTATTGGGTCCTAAGTCATTTACTGATCGTATAAGTTGGATTGATGCAGTGAGGACTTCAGGCGGCGATTTCAGCTCCACACTTAACTGGGTTAGTTGTTTCGCACTTGCCGTAAATGAAGAAAATGCTGCATTTGGTAGGGTAGTAACGGCCCCTACTAATGGCGCTGCGGGTGTAATCCCAGCTGTTTTGCAATACCTGGTTACCTTTTGTGAGGGCAATGATGAATCCAAGGTCATTCCTTTTTTACTTACTGCAGCTGAAATTGGAAGCATATTCAAAAAAGGTGCAACTATTTCTGCAGCTATGGGTGGATGTCAGGCTGAAATAGGTGTTTCAAGTGCGATGGCTGCAGGAGCATTGTGTGAAGCACTTGGTGGTACCCAACGGCAGTCTCTCATGGCTGCAGAAATTGCCATGGAGCATCACCTGGGGATGACCTGCGATCCGGTAGGTGGACTTGTGCAGATTCCCTGTATTGAACGAAATACCATGGGTGCTATAAAAGCCATAACTGCCGCTCAGCTTGCTTTACAAAGTGCGCCTGATTTTGCTAAGGTATCTTTAGATACTGTTATCAAAACCATGTGGGATACTGCTAAAGATATGAGTTCTAAATACAAGGAAACAGCTGATGGCGGCTTGGCACAGCATATTCCCATAAGCTTGAGCGAATGTTAAACTTTATGCTGTTATCCTAATATGTTTTTACAACATTGTACAAAGTGTCTCTTTCCACTGCCTCACGGCCTACTTGTTTAATCAGGTTAACAAGCTCTTCTGTGGTTAATGATGGATTTTGCTCTTCGCTGCCTGCCATTGAATAGATTTTGGTGGAGTCATCAATTGTGCCATCAATGTCATTCACACCAAATGAAAGGGTAAGCTGCGCTTGTTCCCTACCGAGCATGGGCCAGTAAGCTTTGATATGAGGGAAGTTATCCATAAATATTCTGGCTACTGCATAAACCTTCATGTCTTCTATGGCACTTATCTCAGGTATATGACTCATTTCATTGTCGTGGTTTCTGAATTTCAGGGGAATAAAAGTGTTGAATCCTTTTGTTTCATCCTGCTGACTGCGAAGCATGTCCATGTGGTCAATCCTGTGCGCATAGTTTTCCAGATGCCCGTATAACATCGTAGCATTGCTATGCATGCCTAATTTGTGCGCGGTTGCATGTATATCAAGCCATCCATCGGCATCTACCTTATCAGCACAAATCTGCTGCCTGATTTCCGAATCAAAGATTTCTGCACCTCCCCCAGGCAATGAATCAAGTCCTGCCTCATGCAGTAACTGCATACCCTCAATCCTGCTTAGTTTTGCCTTTCTGAACATATAATCAAGCTCTACAGCAGTAAAGCCTTTGATGTGTAAATCCGGACGATGTGCTTTAATCTGTTTCAGCAGGTCTGCAAAAAAATATACATCCATCTTTGGATGCACTCCTCCAACTATGTGTACCTCTGTAATGGGTTGGTTATCGTAAGACCTGACCTTTTCCATCATTTCTTCAATACCCAGTTCCCATCCTTCTTCCCTTTTGGAATAAAGCTTTGAATAAGAACAGAACTTACAGGAGAAGACACAGACATTGGTTGGCTCAATATGAAAATTTCTGTTGAAATAGGTTTTATGGCCATGCCTTTTTTCACGGATGTGATTCGCCATGATTCCAAGCTCACTTAGCGTGCCTTTTTCAAAAAGTGTTATACCATCCTCACGCGTTAAACGTTCGCCGGCATCGAGCTTATTTGCTATGATCAGCAAGTTTGCGTCCAATCCGGGAATTTCGCTGAGCTTATTTTGAATGGTACCCATGGTAAATTTTTTGCAAAAATACACTTCCTTAGTTGTTCAGAATAAAGAAATAACAATACTTCAAGGATTATGTTTGATGATTTTTTCACTGACGATTTTGTCCGTATAGGTCAGGGTTACAACATAAATCCCTGCTGCCAATGTGGAAAAATCTACTGCATAGTTATTTATATTAAGGGAACCGTCCATTTTACTGAAATATTGTGTTCTGCCAGCTATATCTGATACGTGTATCGACTCCAGTCCGCCTGAATTTGGATAAAACTGAATGTAAAGTTTTTCTTTGACCGGGTTGGGTAAGAGTCTGAATCCCTTTTCTTTTAAGGTTGAAGAAACATCAAGGGGATAAACCTTTACCTGATCTACATAAATGTTATTGTTGCCCAGGTTTTTATTTGTAAATCTGATGAGTATTTCATTTTGCTTATATGAAAGGTCTGATAGGTCAATTCGGACCAGTTTCCAGTCAGTTTCCACTGTTGGCAGGAATGATTTTGACGTCTCATTCATGGCCATTTCACGGCTGGATTGTCTATATACAGCCTTCCAGTTTATACCACAATCAAAACTTACAGAAACTTCCAGGGTGTCTGCCGGCAAACCTGGATTAAATCCTGCTGCAACTTGAAATTCAAGCCATAGAGAATCGGCGGAAAGCCAGTTTAACCTGGGTGAAATTATTGATCCGGTTCCTTTTACGTTCCTGAAATTTTTGGCGGTTATACTTTCACCAGACCTGAATCCCGATGCTGCTTTTTCCCAGCCATTGGTTGAATCTCCATTTACTGACCATAGTTGCAATGCCTGAGACGTTTCAAAATTTTCTGAAAAGGGAATTTGTACTTGCTGAGCTGACTGATACTGAAATGCTAGGGTATCATTTTTAGTGTTTTCATCTGTTTGCTCATTTACTGTTTGTATAACTATGCTTAACTGCATCTTTGGTTTTGTGGCAATTGCAGAAAAAGCTATCGTATCTGAAAGTAATCTGGTTAATGTGCCATTCCATATTCTGCTTTCCTTCAATTCGGCTCCTTCCCGTAATTCCAGCTGCACATGCTTGACATCTTCCTTTCCCAAGCTCGTAAATATCAGTTTAGGTTTTATGGAATCAGCACATAAAGCATCTGCTGGTAAAAGTATTTTTTCAGCTTTTAAATCAAGCATTGGAAAATTAAAGGACTGAACATGTATTGCGTCTATATAAATATTGTTTCCAAATTGATTGGTTGCCTTGAAAACAATGCTAAACTCCTGATTGAGGAATGCTTTCAAAGAAATGGTTTCAGTTCGCCAATCATTCATGAGTGGTATAAAATCCTGCGTGACAAAATCATTTTTGGTTGACAAATTTTTACCCCATTTTTTATAAACTGTTGTCAGTGTATTACCGCAGTTTGTTGCAATTTGTACTTCAAGTGTATCAATTTTTTGATTATCATACATGGCATTTGCCAGTTGGAATTTGAGCGTCAGTGAGTCAACATTATTGGCTGTAATTAATGGTGAAGAGAGTTGGCCATATTTGCCCGGTTCATTGTTGTTGAAATTATCAAACAAAAATGATTGGGTTCCTTCGTAAGCGGCATTGCGGGTGCTGCGCCAATTCAGGTTACTGCTGCCGTTAGTTAGACTTTTCCATCCCGAAGGAATTGAAGCAGTTGATTCTCCACCCTCAAAAAAAGGTAAATTCCTTGCTAAGTCGATATCGATAGATTGCGTAATTGTATCATTGCTTCTATTCAAATCAGTTAGTCCGGAAGGCTGTTCAATCCATACCTTGAATTTTGAATTTCCAGCAGGGAAAGTGAATTCTGGTAATTGATATGTTACTTCTTCATCAGTAAAGAGTGTTCCCGTCCATAAAACGCTTGTTGGCATTGCATCATTAACTGAAAAATGAATACTTAAGTTTCGCAATACAGCCAAACCATTGTTCCGCAATAAAACAACCGGTTTAATTTTGTTGTTGCAAATCAGATCACATGGAGATGGTGAAATTACCGCGCTGAGTTTGGCGTCAAGTGCTGGCTTTGGGCCAACAGTAAATGAAGTGATTGAAGTAGTCCAGGTGGAAGAACCAGCACCCGTCATTCCAGTAAACCAGAATAGTGAATCATTTTCGGGATCCGGTGAAATGTCGTTGTAATCGCCCCAACGGAAGGCATCGGTACCATACCCGGTTCCCTGCTTGATTATAGTTTCCTCATGCGTAAAAATGTTTAGAGAATCTCCAGCCTGTCTCCCTGTATATGCGATTGAAGCATAGTCAGCGTTGCTGCTGTAGTTATAGGCAAGTGCGATTTGGCCATATCCATTTTGGATAATGTTACCAAGGAATCTGTGTTTGTATTGCCCCGGGGAACAAATTGCCATTGATTGAGGAGCATATGTGCCCTGTTGTCTGATACGCCAGACAGTATCTTTCCTGAGTTCATACCAACGTATGCCGGATAATCCATTCCCGTTTACATCTACAGTATGGTTCAAAACAATACTTTGATGTGAACCAAAATCTCTCAGATATGGTTTATGCATAATTTTATTGCTCACCACATCATATCCCTGTCCGTCAGGCGAAGGCGCACAATTCCTGTTTAAACAAACCTGACTGCTAAAAGGAGCGACTTCAAATCCCTTTTCAAATTTTAGAGAGGAAAGCGTTGAATCGGCAAAACTGGCTTTAAAGCTTATCAAGACAATGCTATCTTTATCATTTTCACTTGCCGTAAGTTCATTGTCACTGTAATAGAGGAAATACCCCCTGTCTGATTCCATTTGAACTGTGGTGCCTCCAAACGTGACTGGCGCCATGGAATTGTATTTATTGTCTTTGTCTGTGAGTCTTACTTTAAAAAGTGATATTTCAGGATTACCAACTAACATTGCTTTTTTATCAAACGCCCAAATTCCCGAACCTTCATACTGATCTTTGAAATCTCTGGTAACGGCAAACCAGGCATCCGGGTAGTTGCCATATTTGGGATAATCAGGAAAATAACCATTTGCAAAAAACTCATAAACGAACCAGGATCCCAAAGGGTCACTGCTCGCTGATACAGCCATGATAAGGCTATTCATATTGGTTCCTGTTGCAGCAGAATCTCCAAATTCTGTCATGATGAACCGGTTACTGAATTGGTCATACCAGGTTACCCCATCACCGCCGCCATTGTGACTTGTTCCGGGAAGTTGATCAAGGTATGCCGGTCCAAGTAGGGTTCTCCCTTCTTTATCCATGATTTTAAACAAGGCACTTCCGTTATTTCCGTTAACCATTTGTATAATGTGACTTGGACCAACTGCAACAGATGGATCAGCTGGGTTGATTTGGCTGTAGTCCATACCTGGTAAAACATTTTGTTGGACCGTGGCCGTCGGAAGTTCTTCCGCTTTTTTTGCTTCAAAAACTGCAACATCGGATTTACCAATCTTTGCAGGAATTTGAGCTTTTCTCAGATTTTTTTGCCACCTAACATCTTCCTGGGAAGGTTTTTTTTTGTACCTGCTGATTTGAACAGGAGGCAAATCCTGTTTATGTAGCAAACCTCTATGGTCTCTGGTTTTTATTTGCAGTGCTGGATTTGTGCTGTCTGGTTTCCAGTTATGCAAACTTCCTGTTACAGCATTTAGTTTTCCTCCCTTCTGATAATAGATTACCTGTGCCTTCAGTAGATTTGAAGCATGCAAGAATATTACACAGATAAAGAAAGTTTTTAACCTGATATGTTGGTGGTCCGTTATTTTGCACGAACCATATACAAAGTTACATCCGAATCTGTGAAAATGTCCTTAAATCGATTAACCCAGTGCACCGGCTATACAGGCACACATCAGGCAGGCTATGGTGCCCCCAATTAGTGCTTTGAAGCCAAGTTCAGTAAGGTTTTTGCGTTGAGAAGGTGCAAGCTGACTGATTCCACCAATCTGAATGCCAATGGAAGCTATGTTGGCGAAACCGCAAAGGGCATATGTTGTAATCAAAATGGATCTGGGGTCAGTAATCAATCCTTCGGCTTTCATTTTCCCAAAAGTTATATATGCCTGAAATTCATTAATGATTGTTTTTTCACCCAGTAATTGTCCAACTGATACCATGTCTACCTGTTTGACTCCAATCAACCAGGCTATGGGAGAAAATAGATAACCAAGTATCATCTGGAATGACAAAGATTCATACCTACCTCCGCTAAAGGAAGCAACAAGACTATTGAGTCCGGTATAGTAGCCTATTGATCCCAGAACCCAGTTCAGGACATACATCAATGCTGTAAATACAATCAGGATAGCACCTACATTAACAGCAAGTTTCAATCCATCTGTAGTACCCAGTGAAATGGCATCAAGCGCATTTTCTCCGAATTTATCCTTGTTGATCAGTATACGTTCATCAATTTTCTCAGTTTGAGGGAATAGTATTTTTGAACACACGATTGCAGCAGGGGCACTCATAATTGACTGGCTGAGCAGGTGAAGTGCAAAAAAGTGTTGTTGAGCTGGATCGTTTCCACCTAAAAAGCCAACATAGGCTGCAAGCACTGATCCGGCAGTATTGGCCATACCACCTACCATGATACATAAAATCTCACTGCGGTTCATTTTATCAAGAAATGGGCGAACCATCAAAGGCGCTTCGGTTTGTCCGAGGAATATATTGGCTGCTGTTGAAACACTTTCAGCTCCAGAAACCTTCAGTTTACTTAATAAAAGCGCGAAGAAGTAAACAATTTTCTGAAGTATGCCGAGGTAGTAAAACAATGAAGAGAGTGCTGCAAAGAAAATGATATTGGGTAATGCCTGTATGGCAAAAGTATATCCCCAGCTACCTGTGGTGTCTGCAAGGTTGCCAAACATGAATTCGATGCCTTTGTGTGCAAGGTTAATCACTTCTACAAACTTGTCGGAAATCCATTGAATGAAGATGCGGAAGAAATTATACTTACCCTGAGACAATACCCCGATAGCAAAACAAAGCTGTGCCACAATTCCCATTGTTACCAGCTTCCAGTTGATGGCTTTCCTGTTGTTGCTGAGCAAATAACAGAGTCCAACTAGAAAAATCATGCCCATCAGGCCCCTGCTGAGGTTTTCCCACTGCATTCCCATTAGTTAAGGTTTAGGTGACAAGATACAATAATTTTCAACTTTTGCTGCCCCTGAACCTGATAATGATTTGTTTGTACAAATCAGAAATGTCATCAGATATATTTAAACGAATGATAGCTGTAGCATAAACACCTCCAAAAACAAGAAGTTTTAGTGGAATTAAAATCCAGGCATTGCCATAGTTGGGTATTAACCACAATAATCCTGTTGTCACCGTTGTGATGATCAAAACCAAACCGTTCCGCCAGGAGAAAGGTTGTAATTTGTATATCTGCCTGATAAATAAAAAGCGCACAGAATTGTATAAAAGGATTGCTACTACACTGCCCACTGCAGTGCCGGAGATGCCAAAAGACCTGGTGAGAAAATAGTTGAGTATAACGGAAAGGATAACAAAAAGCATGTTCGTAAAGAGATCTATTTTCCAGTGTTTGGAAAGTTGGAGGATTTGAGAGTTTAATCCGGTACCAAGGTCAATCAGCTTTCCCAATCCAAGTGTGAACATCAGAAAAGGAAGTCCTGCATAACCATCACCCAGCACTTCTATCATCAGTGGGGTTCCCAGAACCACAAAACCCAGGATGCCTGCTGCAAATATCAACAGGTTTAAGGCTGTTTTTTTATATAGCCTGTCCAGCTTTTGCATATCTTTTTGTTTCCATGCAATAGCTATTTCGGGTGTAGCTGCAGCAATCATGCTTCTTTGCGGAACATCCATTATCGTTATCATGTATGTTGCAATGGTAAAAATAGCTGCGTCAGCCAGTCCGCCAGCAGACTGTGAAGCAATTATAAGTGTATCATTGGTTTTTGCAATAATATTCAGCAGTGCACTTAAAAAATAGGCTGTTCCAAACTTGAACATGATTGGATAAAGTCGTTTAGTCAGTTTACTTAGCGACAATGTCATGCGGATTGGTTCAGCTTTCTGTAAAATGATCAGCAACAGCAGCACAGGTGGAAAATACAAATAAGCATATACCCCGATAAACTGATCGAAACCTGAGAAAAATCCGGCAATCCAGCCCAATATTGAGAGCAATACGATTCCTCTGTAAAACAGTTCCTTCATGAAGTTAGCTGCAATAATTTTTCCCGAGTTCCAGGCAAAAACTTCCATGAGAATCAGAAGCGAATAAGAAAGTGTTATGGGTGCGATTAAACGTACATACTGAACTAAAAGGGGAGAGCGGTATCCGAATTTTCTTATGATCAAAGGTTCAATCCAGGGTGCAGCAAACCACAGGAGCAGACATGAAAGTAAAACAGTCAGAATAACTACTGATATCAGGTCATTCTTTTTTCCAGGCTGATGTGATTTATAATAGGGGTTAAATTTTAATCCCACAGGAACTGCAGCAGCTGTGCAAAGTGTGGATAAAATAAGGGCAATGTCAACCAGAATGCGGGTAAGGCCGAACTCCTCTTTTGTAAAATACTTAGGAAACAGGTACAGGACATTAAATGCACCAATGGCAAAACCAATGTAAATAAAAATCGAAGAGTATATGCTTTGTTTACGTATGGTTGTCATGGCAATAAAAAAACCGTCAACAAGGTGACGGTTTCAAAAATAACGAATAGTTATTTAGATATGTGCTTCTATCTTTTTTACAAAATTGCTTTTGGGTTGTGCACCTACAAGTTTGTCAACTACCTGTCCGTTTTTAATGAAAAGTATAGCGGGTATAGATGTAATGCCATAATTCATGGAAAGCTGTGGATTGTGATCAACATTAACTTTGCCAACATTTACTTTTCCTGTATACTCAACTGAAAGTTCTTCTACAACTGGACCAATAGCCCTGCACGGACCACACCACTCTGCCCAAAAGTCGATTACAGAAAGTTTGTCTGAATCAAGCACTTCCGCCTGAAAATTACCGTCGTTAAATTCTTTGGCCATGTATTAGGATTGAATGTTAAAAATTAATATGTGCAAAATTAACTCCATTTTTCTATAATTACCCAATCTTGTTGTTTTGTCTCAAATTGTGTCAATTTGTACGTCAATCAGGGGGGTGTTTTCCAAAAATTCAGCCATTTCGTCATTCATTTCAATACCTCGCTCAGTTGTTTTCATACTTACAATGAGTTTCTCAACCTGGTCTACAAAAATGAACCGGAGGCGTGATTTACCCGGATTTTTCTTCAAATTTTGCTGCAGAAAAGATACTTGATCAACATTGATGGTGCCTGCCTGAAATGTAAGCTGAACCTGTTTGGTAAATGCTTTTTTAATCGTCTCTAGCAAACAAATTTCATTCACCCTGAAATTCCATTCATTCCTGCTTTCCCACTTTTCATAACTGCCTTTTACATGAATGCAGGTTCCTGCTGTAAAATAATTGGAAAACTTGATATACTGGTCTCCGAAAAGGGTGATTTCAACCTTCCCTGAAAAGTCTTCCAGTGTAATGCTGCCATATTTTTTTCCTGCTCTTGAGATCTTATGCTGTGAAGAGGTAACTAATCCTGCTATCTTGAGTGTTTGGTTGGGACTCTTCTGAAGTTCAATAGCCCCCTTAAATTCAGTAAAGTCATTGATTGTCATGATGTCGTAATACTTCAGTTCAAAGCGGTAATGATCGAGTGGATGTCCGCTTAGAAACATGCCGGTTACTTCCTTTTCTTTGTCGAGTATTTCAGTAAGTGACCAAGGCGGGCAATCCGGAATACGCGGAGGGGGAATTTCCTGAACCATGGAAAGGTCACCAAATAGGGTATTCTGATTGGAAGTTGATTGGTTCTGCCAGATATTCCCAAAACGGACTATTTTTTCCAGTCCGTTTGATGCATCACCTTCAGGCATATAAAAAAACTGAGCCCTGTGCATCTCAGGAAAGCAGTCGAATGTTCCAGACATAGCCAGACTTTCCAGTGATTTCTTGTTGACTGTTCGCTGATTAACCCTTTTGATTAAATCAAAGATTGAGTTATACGTGCCATTTTTTTCCCTTTCTTCTATGATTGATTCCACTGCAGCTTCACCAACGCCTTTCAATCCACCTAATCCTATCCTGATCTCACCCTTGCTGTTTACGGCAAAACTTTGGAGGGATTCGTTTATATCCGGACCGAGAACCTTCAATCCCATCCTTTTGCATTCTTCCATGAAGAATGTGATTTTTTCTATGGATCCAGCATGGTTGAGCACGGCAGCCATGTATTCTGAAGGGTAATGGGATTTGAGATAGGCTGTTTGATAGGCGATGAATGCATAACAGGTACTGTGGGATTTGTTAAAGGCATATTGCGCAAATGCTTCCCAGTCGGTCCATATTTTCTGCAGTTTATCTTCAGGAAACCCTTTTTTGGAAGCATTTCCGATGAATTGTCCTTTCATTTTATCCAGCACGGACTTCTGCTTTTTACCCATGGCTTTACGTAGAACATCTGCATCGCCTTTACTGAAGCCAGCCAGTTTCTGAGCAAGTAACATTACCTGTTCCTGGTAAACAGTGATGCCATAACTCTCCTGAAGGTATTCTTCCATTTCCTCCAGATCATAAGTTATTGCCTCCCTACCATGCTTCCGGTTGATAAAGTTTGGAATATATTCCAGCGGGCCGGGCCTGTACAAGGCATTCATCGCAATAAGGTCTTCAAACTTATCGGGTTTGAGGTCTCTGAGGTATTTTTGCATACCCGGACTTTCAAACTGAAAAGTGCCGATGGTTTCTCCCTTTTGATACAGCGTGAAAGTCTGTTCATCATCGAGTGGAATCTTATCGATAATTATCTCAATACCATAATTCATTCTGATCAACTCCAGTGAAGTTTTGATGATATTCAGGGTTTTGAGTCCAAGGAAGTCCATTTTGATAACCCCGGCATCTTCAATAACGCTACCCTCAATCTGGGTTACCCACATGGGGGAATCTTTGGCTACACATACAGGAAGCAAATCTGTAAGGTCACGTGGGGCTATGATGATGCCTGCTGCATGTATGCCTGTATTGCGCACAGACCCTTCAAGGATCTCAGCTTCGTGTAACACCTTGCTTCTGAGGTCGTTGCCATTGTATATCTCTCTTAATTGTTTAGCAGACTCAAGTTCATCCGGGTTAAGCGATTCTTTTTCCACCAGGCTTTTGTCGCCCTGCAACGGTGCATGCAGCAATCGCTTCAGGGATATACCTGGTTTTTCTGGAACCATTTTAGCC
>JBDLUZ010000039.1:0-13149 GCA_039805045.1 Bacteroidota bacterium
AAGGTTAATCAGGACTTGTCTAATCTTTTCTTTATCCGCGTAAACTGAAATTGGTTGTTCGCAGCCTTTTTTAATGTTGCATCTGATATGTTTGCTTTCAATTTTTAGCTGCATTGATTCAAATACATCAAATATCAAATCTTGAATAATGAAGTTCTGGTAATGCAATGCGAGTTTTCCACTTTCCAGTTTGGTTATCTCATCCAGGTCTGAGATAAGATTGATAAGTCGCTCTGTATTTTTAAAAGCATTTTCAAGAAATCTTGTTCTGATTTCTGGTTGTTCAGATGCCCCAGCGATAAGTGTTTCAAGGTATCCCTGGATGGCAAAAGCAGGTGTTTTGAATTCGTGTGAAAGGTTTTGTAGAAATTCTTTCCTGAAAGCTTCATTTCTTTCAAGAATTTCCATTTCTGTTTTACGTTGATCAGCCCATTGTAATACTTCTTCGCCAACTTCTGTTATGCTTTGCTGTGGCAGTACGTTTTTCAGAAAAAACTCTTCTCGTTTAGATACTTTTGTTTGGTGAATAAACTTGTAAATCAGTTTAATTTTATTGTAGATGAATTTTTCTACTAAATATTTTACCAGAAAAAAAACAATCAAAAGCAGCATACTTCCGCCAATAAGCGTAAGTTCCCATGATAGTCCCATGGCAAGACTAAACAATGAAAAGAAAAGACCCGATATCAATGATGTGATAGTAGCAATGGAAATTGGGGATGTATGACTGGATTCAAACATATTTGCAAATTAATGAATCCTGCTCTAGTAAGTTAAATCTCGAACTTATAACCAACTCCTTTTACTGTTGTTATGCAGTCAAGTCCGAGTTTTTGGCGTATTTTCCTGATATGTACATCAATAGTTCTGTCTCCAACAATCACGTCACTTCCCCAAATCTGGTTGAGTATTTCTCCTCTTAGAAAAACCCGCCCGGGCCTTGATGCCAGATATTGTAACAATTCGAATTCTTTTTTAGCAAGGCTGATAGGTTCATTTTTGAGGTAAACCATGTATTCTTCAGGTTCTATTCTCAAATCTCCGATCTCCATGCTTTTAACCTCCTCCGGTTTGCTAAGACGGCGGAAGAAAGCATTAACTTTTGAAACCATGATTTTTGGAGAGATGGGTTTGCTGATAAAGTCGTCTGCTCCATATTCAAGCCCTTTGACATGGGAAAGCTCATCATTGAGTGCGGTGAGGAAAACGATCAAGGTTTGCTGAAATTCGGGCATAGATCTGAGAATCTTGCAGACTTCAATGCCATTTTTCTTTGGCATCATAATATCCAAAATAATCAGGTCTGGATTAAATTGACGTGCTTTTTGTATTGCCTGGTCACCATCTTTGGCCGTTTCTACCTCATATCCGTGCATGATGAGATTATAACTGACAATTTCCAGAATATCTGGTTCATCGTCTGCTATCAGGATTTTTTTGGCCGGTATAGACATGGGAACTGGCTTTCAGCAAAATTACTCTGTTAATTTTGTAGTATGTTCAGAAGCCTTATGCCAGCTTTGCTACTTTTGGTTTCTTTCTGTAGCCATGCTCAAACAAATACAGACAGTATAGGGCATTTGGTTGACATCAGGCGTATAAAGCTACACGAGGAGATCGATGCCATCCAACAAAAACTTGAAACTGCTACGCTGAAACTCGCTCAAGAACAGAAAGGAAACACTGAACCTGCAAATCAAATCCGGATTTCAGAATTGTTAATCATACGGTCTGATAGTTTGCAGGCAGCTATTGAACAGTATGCTGACTTTGACCACAGGATTAAAGTAAAGTATTTGACCGGGCTCAATAAGCTTCTGTGGCAATTGTCGGATGCCCTTCAAACCAATCAGATTACAGTAAAGTCAATGGCCGAGGCACTGGAGGCTTTTATTGTCTATATGAACCTTGACTTTGCAGGAAAGTCATTGTTGGCACCTGTACAGGATTTTTCCTATACGGTGAATGATTTCATTTTTAATGAGCAGACAGTTTTCTTTGACAATAAGGACTTGGGACAAATCAGGCTTTTAATTTACCAGCAGTTTATTGAGGTTAATCCTGAAAAGATTTTATCTACTATTCAACCATACCTGGATCAGCCTTTTGCGGATACTTTGCTCATCCGGGCTGCTTTAGAGTTTCCAGCTAGTTTCTACAACTATGCATCCGCTACCGGTACTGAAGTTGGCAGAAAAATTCAGCAAATCAACCATCCTCTTGTGAGCACTGTTGCCCACATTGCGGTAGAGTCCAAGGCCAGGTTGATTTATCCATTTTTGCCATCTATCCTGCTTGGTGAATTAACAATCGATAGCATCAAACATGAACTGCAGGACGACAACAGGTATTTTTCCCTGCTGGTCTCTACGCTGCAGCATTACCTTCAGAAGGGATCAGCGGTAAATGAAATGTCGTTCAGGGAGATTAACCTGCTCATCCGGAAAAAAGCAGAGGAGTTTTATATCAATGAAATCAATGCCCTTCACGATGAGCCACCGGTAGAAAGATTCAAGGTCCTTGAGCCTTTATCAATGACTGCTTTGTATTACATCATTGTGAATGGAGAAGACATACTCTACACTTCAAGCTACAGTGGAGTTTATCTGAAACTGATGTCTTTGTTGGGAAATGCTTCAGGTGACAGCCTGTTGCAGCATGTTCAATACGACAGGTTCCGAAAGTTTATCCGCATGGCTGCAGGTTACAACAAGCTGGATCATTTTCTTGCTTCAATGCCAGACATGAATGCCAACTCCCTTATGAGGTCTTTTGTGTATGGTCTGGAGCAGGGGCTGAGTCTTGAAAATGCAGTTGATGTTGCAGATTCCTATTCAAGTATTGAAAACAGTGAAGTAACCAAAAGAATAAGCCAGGAAATTTCCCTGCAACTGGAACTGCAAACGCGTAAGCATAATTACCGGGGTATTGCCATTTACGATATTTTACAATCCATATTCAGGTCAAATGCCGACAGTGCCAAATCGTTGATGTCAAAATATAAAATTCCTCCGGTATACGGACTTACAAATACCCAATTGGCAGATTCTGCCGGTATGGTTGTTGAGCAACTTTTTTTCTACGGAGATAAAGATGGGATAGAGTCTTTCAATAATTTTCTGGGTTTGTTTCGCGGAAGAAAAGAATGGCAGTTGATTCAACGGGAGGATTGGGTGGAAATTGTTGCCAGAACAGGAAAAGCTGTAAGGATCTATGCCAACATACCACATGATAATTCAGCTGGTGATGATCTGGATGCCAGGGCCCAAATGAGGTTGTCGCAACATTTGGCGGATAGTAATTTACATCCTTCCATTGTTGTTCACCGAGGTCACAGCTATCACCTGAAATATACGCTTGAGCAGTTGCCTGAGTCATCCCGGATTGTTATACTCGGTTCCTGTGGCAGTTACCAGAATCTTGATGCTGTGCTGGCTGTTTGTCCGGATGCACATATTGTTTCATCTAAAGAAGTGGGTACCAGATTGGTTAATGAACCTGTTTTGCGGATAATCAATGAGTCGTTGCGAACAGGCAATGGTGTGAATTGGGTGCGGGTATGGAAACAACTTTCAGCGCAGTTGCGGGACGGCTATGCACGAGAGCGGCTCGATAATTATATACCACCGCATCAGAATCTTGGCGCATTATTTATCAAGGCTTTCCGCAATTGGGAAAAACAGCAAAGCAGCATGGAATTATGAGTGGAGATATCGCAAAGAAGGATAAAAAAATATTTGATTTCAGCTTACTGCTGCGCATCTTTTCCTATGCAAAACCTTATGCCGGTAAGTTTCGGATCTCAGTGGTACTTACCCTGACACTTGCCATACTGACCCCACTTCGCCCACTCATCATCAATAAAACCCTTGCCAGGGTGAATGAAGCAGGCCAGTCTGATTATCAGCCTGTGCTTGACTTCTTGATTATGGTAACCCTGGTGCAGCTTATCATTCTTGTGATTGAAGCAGCGCTTCGTTTTTATTTTTCTTACCTCACCTCCTGGATGGGGCATAGTGTAGTGAAGGATATGCGTGTAGCAGTATACCAGAAAATACTGAATTTAAACCTGCGGCAATTTGATCAGACACCAATAGGCACACTCACAACCAGAACCATCAATGATATTGAGTCGATAAATGACATATTTGCGGAAGGATTGGTACCAATTCTCGCAGACTTTCTCTCTATTGTAGCTATCCTGGGGGCCATGTTTTACACAGACTGGCAGCTAACATTGGTTTGTCTGATTCCCTTTCCGCTCATGATTATCGCCACTTATTTTTTCAAGGAGAGTGTAAACAAGTCTTTCACACAGGTCCGAAATGCAGTTGCATCCTTGAATGCATTTGTTCAGGAACATATTTCAGGCATGCTTATTATTCAGGCATTTACGGCAGAATCCCGGGAAAAGCAACGGTTTGAAACCATTAACCGAAAGCACAGGGATGCCAACATCCGTGCAATTTTTGCGTATTCCATTTTCTTCCCAGTTGTTGAAGTTGTTCTGGCGTTTGCGATGGGTATTCTGGTATGGTATGCATCCCGAAATGCATCCAGCCTTAACACAGACAGCGCAGTTTATGTAGCCGGACATATAGTATCCTTTATGCTTCTGCTGAATTTATTATTCAGACCGCTGAGGGTCATTGCAGATAAATTTAATGTGCTTCAGATGGGTATGGTGGCAGGTGAAAGGGTACTGAAGGTTATTGACAACAATGACATGGTAACCGATTCACTTGAGGCAGTAGAAATGCCCATTCAGGGTAAAATCAATTTTCAACAGGTTAATTTTGGTTACAATAGTGATAACCAAGTTCTGCATAATATCAGTTTTGAAGTAAATCCGGGAGAAACCCTGGCGATTGTAGGAAGTACAGGAAGTGGTAAATCAACAATAATCAGCCTGATCAGCAGGCTATACCAGCATCAATCGGGAAGCATTTTAGTCGACAACAAGCCTGTGGAAGCCTATACCCTCGCTAGTCTGAGAAAAGGTATTGCAGTGGTTTTACAGGATGTTTTTCTTTTCTCAGGGTCTATCCTTGACAATATAACACTCAGAAACCCTGCAATCACGCGCGCTGAAGTGGAAAGTACGGCAAAAATGATTGGAATCCATGACTTCATCATGCAACTGCCGGGTGATTATGATTATCAGGTGATGGAAAGGGGCACAACACTTTCCCTTGGTCAAAGGCAGTTACTGTCTTTTATCAGAGCCATGTTATTCAAACCTGCTATTTTGATACTGGATGAAGCCACATCCTCAGTAGATACGCATACAGAGCAGCTTATTCAGCATGCCATTGGAGTGCTTACTAAGGGGAGAACCTCCATTGTTATAGCACACAGGCTTTCAACTGTTCAAATGGCTACCAGAATCCTAGTGCTGGAGAAGGGAAGGGTGGTGGAAGAGGGAACCCATGGCCAGCTTATGCAAACCGGAGGGTATTATGCCAGGTTAAAGGAGTTGCAACTGGGATAAGAAAGGCTTATTTTTTTGCACAGTTCAAGGTTATTACTCCGTTCGGTACTATCTTTGCGCAAAATTTCGAGACTGTTATGGGTGAAATTAGGCTGAAATCCTTACTGGTGGCTTGTTTGGGCCTTATGCTGGCTTTCTCATCTTTTCCTGCTATGGCCAATGAAGACCATGCTGGGGAAAAACTTGACCCGGCCAAGGTGATCATGGAGCACATTCAGGATGCACATGATTTTCATTTTTTTACCCTTAAAAAGGAAGATGGAACCGAGTTCCATGCCACAATTCCCCTGCCGGTTATCATTTACTCCCAAACCAAAGGAAAGCTGATCACATTCTCTTCCTCTAGGTTTGAACATGGTCATGCCGCATATGAGGGCTACAAGTTGGAGCATAGTAAAATACACAGCGAAGTGGAAAACGAGGTTTTTTACGACCTTTCCATGACCAAAAACGTGGTTCAGATGCTTTTGGCACTCACTATTCTTGTTGTACTCATGGTTGGTATTGCCAATAAGTACAAAAAGGGACAGGGTGTTACATCTGCTCCAAAGGGATGGCAGAATGCCATAGAGCCGGTTATCACTTTTGTGCGAGACGAGGTAGCCAAGCCTAATTTGGGCAAGAAATCCGGTAAATACCTTCCTTACCTGCTCACTGTCTTCTTCTTCATCCTTATTAATAATATATTCGGATTGTTGCCTGGTTCAGCCAATGTAACAGGAAATATTGCTTTTACAATCGTTTTGGGGGTTATTTCGTTTTTTGTAATCCTTTTCAGCACCAACAAGCATTTCTGGGGACATATATTCTGGTTTCCTGGTGTTCCCACTCCCGTTAGGATATTTATCATGCTCCCGGTTGAGTTGCTAGGTGTTTTCACAAAACCATTTGCCCTTATTGTGCGTCTCTTCGCAAATATGGTAGCTGGTCACATCATTATCCTCAGCTTCATCACATTGATCTTCATTTTCGGGTCTATGAGTGCTGTTGCAGGATGGGGATTCTCACCGCTTTCGGTGGCATTTGCAGTATTTATTTACATGATTGAAATAATGGTGGCATTTATACAGGCATTTATTTTCACAAACCTGACAGCAGTTTTCATCGGTCAGGCTTTTGAAGGAAGCCACGATGACCATCACTAAATTTTTTATTCATAATTAAACCAAGTATCATGAGTCTGATGAACATTCTGCTCGACGTTAGCGTTTCCCACCTTGGTGGTGCTATCGGTGCAGGTCTAGCTGCAATCGGTGCCGGTATCGGTATCGGACAGATCGGTAAGGGTGCAGTTGAATCAATTGCACGCCAGCCAGAGGCTGCCAATGACATTCGTGCGAACATGATCCTGACTGCCGCTTTCGTTGAGGGTGTTGCCCTTTTTGCGGTTATCGCAGGTCTGTTGGCTGTATTGAAATAATCAATTACAGCGCACAAAATCATACTGCATCCAAAGCACAGGGCGGAGGATGCAGTAACTTGAAAAATTGTATTTAAAATATATAACATGGATCTCTTATTACCGGGTATTGGACTGTTGGCGTGGACCCTCCTGGCTTTTCTGATTGTCTTTTTCATACTTAAAAAGTTTGCATGGGGAATCATCATTTCCTCATTAACAGAAAGGGAAAAAGGCATCAATGATGCACTTGCTTCTGCGCAACAGGTTAAAGCCGAAATGGCACAACTGAAAAACGAGAATGAATCCCTCATGGCCCAGGCACGTGAAGAACGTGCTCAAATGTTGAAAGAAGCCAAAGAAACAAAGGATAAGCTGATAAGCGAAGCAAAGGACCAAGCAAAGGCTGAGGCTGCCAAAATAATTGCTGATGCTCAAACAGCCATCCAGACGCAAAAAATGGCTGCACTTACAGACGTGAAAAACCAGATTGGTAACATGGTAATTGAAGTTGCAGAGAAAGTTATCAGAAAGCAGCTTGATAACAAAGCAGAGCAAGAGAAATATATTCAGCAAATGGCTGGTGAATTAAATCAGTTCGGAAACTAACAAACATGCGTCAAACAAAAGTTGCATCCAGATACGCGAAGGCGCTTTTTGACCTGGCTCTGGAAACAGGAAAACTGGAAGAAGTTCGTAGTGATTTAGCATTGATATCCGGGGTTGATCATCCTGAGCTTAAGGCATTACTGACTTCACCCATAATTCGCAGCGACAAAAAAATAGCCATTTTTGAGGCGGTTTTTGCGCGCAGTGTTCAGTCAGTTACTACGGCTTTCTTCAGGTTGATTTTTGCCAAAGGAAGATCTGTGGCCATTGCTGAGATGATTGACTCATATGCATCATTGTACAGAGAACATAAAGGTATTAAAGTGGTGGAGCTGACTACAGCTGTTCCTGTTTCTGCAGAAATCAAAGCGGAAATTACCTTGCTCTTGTCAAAAAATAAAATGATGCAGGATAAAACCATTGAATTGAAGGAAAAAGTTGATCCGGCAATACTAGGCGGACTGGTGGTGCAGGTGGATGATCAGCTTTTTGATGCCAGTATTAAGCATGATCTGCAATTCATTAAACGTCAGTTCATTAAGAATATGTACGTTAGCGAAATTTAAAATAATACGTTCACGCATAAAATAAGCAATTATGATAGACATTAAGCCCGATGAGATCTCAGCGATACTCCGTCAGCAGCTTAGCAATTTCAACACTTCAGCTGAACTTGAGGAAGTGGGCTCAGTACTCCAGGTGGGTGATGGTATTGCCCGTATATATGGATTGAATAACGTTAAATCTGGTGAACTGGTAGAATTTGAGAATGGGGTAAAAGCCATTGCACTCAATCTTGAAGAAGATAATGTAGGTGTGGTATTGATGGGTGACGGTGCAGGTATCAAAGAAGGTTCAAAGGTTAAGCGTACAGGAATGATCGCATCCATCAAAGCAGGTATGGGTCTGGTTGGTCGTGTTATCAACACATTGGGTGAAGCCATTGATGGTAAGGGCCCTATTTCAGGTGACCTGTATGAAATGCCATTGGAGCGTAAAGCCCCTGGCGTAATCTTCCGCGAACCGGTTAAAGAACCGCTGCAAACAGGACTCAAGGCTATCGATGCCATGATTCCTATCGGACGTGGACAACGTGAATTGATTATCGGTGACCGTCAGACTGGTAAAACCGCGATTGCCATCGATACAATTATCAATCAGAAGGAATTTTTCAAAGCTGGAAAGCCTGTATATTGTATATATGTAGCCATTGGACAAAAGGCTTCTACCATCGCCGGTGTGATGAAAACACTGGAGGACAATGGAGCGATGGACTATACCATCATTGTAGCTGCCCCTGCAGCTGATCCAGCCCCACTTCAGTTCTATGCGCCATTTGCAGGAGCTGCAATTGGTGAATTCTTACGTGATACCGGTAATGCCGCACTGATCATTTATGATGACCTTTCCAAGCAGGCTGTTGCATACCGTGAGGTGTCTTTGTTGTTGCGTCGTCCTCCTGGTCGTGAAGCTTATCCGGGTGACGTATTCTATCTCCATAGCCGTTTACTTGAGCGTGCAGCTAAAGTCATTGCAAAGGATGAAGTTGCTGCCAAAATGAATGATCTTCCTGAATCCATTAAGCACCTGGTAAAAGGCGGCGGATCACTTACAGCATTGCCTATCATTGAAACCCAAGCAGGTGACGTATCTGCGTATATCCCTACAAATGTAATTTCTATTACAGACGGACAGATATTCCTTGAGTCAAACCTCTTCAATGCAGGTATTCGTCCTGCCATTAACGTAGGTATCTCAGTTAGTCGTGTTGGTGGTAATGCGCAGATCAAGTCAATGAAAAAAGTTTCAGGAACCCTTAAGTTGGATCAGGCTTTGTACCGTGAGCTGGAAGCATTCTCCAAGTTTGGTGGTGACCTCGATGCTGCTACCAAGTCTGTAATTGACAAGGGCGCACGTAACGTGGAAATCCTTAAGCAGGGCCAGTACCAACCGGCATCAGTTGAGAAGCAGGTTGCCATTATTTATCTGGGTACACAGGGGCTTCTGAAAGATGTTCCAGTAAAATCTGTAAAGGAATTTGAAGAGCACTTCCTGATGGAAATGGAAAACAAGTTACCTGATGTTTTGCTTGAGTTTAAGAAGGGCAACCTTCCTGAAGATGGAATTAAAGCCATGGTTGACCTGGCTTCAGGCCTGATGGCACAATATAAAAAGTAAGTACCTCATACGATTGACGTAATGGTAAAGTTTAATAAAATGGTCCGGGTTACTTGCCCGGACTTTTTTATTTTCACACCATCCAACTATTTTAGATGGATGGTGTTTTATAATTGATTCATTGTTTAAAACAATCAGTTTGCACGTCAACGTTCAACATCTTTCAAAAACATTCGGACAGTTTAAAGCTGTAGATGACCTCTCTTTTTCTGTACAGGAGGGTGAGGTTTATGGTTTTCTTGGACAAAATGGTGCAGGGAAATCCACTACCATAAGAATGGTGCTTTCTTTGATAAAACCTTCTGGGGGATCAATAGAAATATTCGGGAAAACGATGGCGAATTGCAGGGGTGAGATCCTCAGTGATGTGGGTGCTGTTGTTGAAAAACCTGACCTCTATAAATATCTCTCCGGTTATGAAAATCTCTCTTTATTCGCAAGAATGAGTGGGAAAAACATCAGTCGCCAGGCAGTCAATGATTGTCTTGAACTTGTTGGATTGTCTGCAAGATCAAACGACCCGGTAAGGGTATATTCTCAAGGAATGAAACAGCGTTTGGGTATAGCAGTGGCACTGGTTCATGATCCATCTCTAATTATTCTGGATGAGCCTACAAACGGACTGGATCCGCAGGGTATTGCAGATATCAGAAACCTCATCCACTTGCTTAGTAAGGAAAGGAAGAAAACCGTTATTGTTTCATCTCATCTTTTGTCTGAAATCGAACAGGTGGCAGATAGTATGCTGATTATCCACAAAGGCAGGAAAGTTGTTGAAGGTCGTGTCAATGACCTGCTCAACCCCAATCAAGTCATGCTTGAAGTGATCACATCTGACAATGATAAGGCCACTGCCATCTTGCAGGAGTCTGCATGGTCAAGAGGTATAAAGCCATCTCCATTTCAGAAAATAGTCATTGAAATAGCCTCAGCAGATGTACCTGTTCTCACAAAATACCTGGTAGACCGCGAGATAGGAGTTTCCGGTCTGCGTTCCATGAACTCCCTGGAAGCTTATTTTCTTTCCATAACATCCGGCAATGAAGTTTAGCAGCATTGTATACATAGAGTTATTTAAAATCTTCAGAAAACCAAGAACTTATATAGCTTTTGGGGCTGTTTCAGCTATTGTTGGACTCATTCAGCTTGGATTTTATGCTGATGGCGACAGCTATATGCAGTTCGGACTCCAATCTTTCAGTGATTCATTTGATATTGAAGGGAACCTGATGAATGGATATCTTATGGCGTATATTATCCTGCAGTTGTTGCTGGTACACGTGCCATTGCTGATTGCATTGGTAGCGGGAGATATGATTTCAGGCGAAGCAGCGCAGGGAACGCTAAGGGTGATCCTCACAAAGCCATTGAGTCGCGCCAACCTGATTTTGGCTAAATTTACCGCCACTTCAATTTATACCATTGCACTCCTGTTATGGATGGCCATCTGGGCACTTGGGATTTCAATGCTTGTTTTTGGGGTGGATGATATGCTGATTCTCAAAAGTGATCAGGCAACACAGATTTTATCGTCAGATGTTTTATGGAGATATGTGGCTGCGTTTCTTTTTGCTTGTCTTGCCATGATTACGGTAGCTGCAATGAGCTTTTTCCTGAGTATTTTTGCCGAAAATTCCATTGGCCCAATCATGGCCACGATGAGTATCATCATCGTATTTACCATCCTGAATACACTCGATTTGCCCATCTTCAGTAACTTAAAGCCATTTCTTTTCACCAGTCACATGCTGGGCTGGAAAGGTTTTTTCGATGTTACTGTTAATGAAAATAATGAACAAATAATTGGTTCGATAGAGAACCTGAAGGCTGTAATGATTTCAGCAGGGATTTTAATCCTTCACATTATCGCATTTCTTGCTGCCTCCATCTGGGTATTCAGAAAGAAGGATATTCTCTCCTGATAAATTCCTTATTTTCATGTTGTAAAATATTTGCCACATGAAAAAAATCATAACAGCAGCCTTACTGCTTTTCACATCATATGTCAGTTCAGCAGCAGTTCGCTTGCCTTCAATTATTGGATCACACATGGTGCTCCAGCAAAAAGCCAGTGTTAAACTTTGGGGATGGTCTGCTCCCGCAGAAAATATCACCATTACCGTTAGCTGGGATACGGTAACCTACAAAGTGACTGCATCCCGTGGGGCGCGGTGGATGACTGACATTAAAACACCTGCTGCAGGCGGACCGTACAGCATCAAGATCAAAGGAAGCAATGAAATTATTCTTGAGGATGTCTTGATAGGGGAGGTTTGGTTATGCGGAGGGCAAAGCAACATGGAGTGGGGTGGCGATCAGGGCCTGCCACAATCAAAGGAAGAGGCGCCTCAGGCCACCAATAATAAAATCCGTTTTTTTTATGTTCCCAAATCCACTTCTGCAACATTGCAGGACGATGTAACAGCAAAATGGGTTGTATGCAGTCCGGAAGAAATGATTCATTTCAGTGCAATAGGTTATTTCTTTGGCAAACAGGTTAATGCAACAACAGGTTTTCCGGTTGGACTGATCAACAGCAACTGGGGAGGAACTCCTGCGGAGGTGTGGACACCTGAGCTTGTAGTAGCTAATGATCCAGATTTGCGCTTTGCTGCAGAAAAGTTAAGTCCGGCTGCCTGGTGGCCTCATATACGCGGCGAGGCATACAATGCCATGATCTATCCTTTGGCTAATTTCAGAATTGCCGGAGCACTCTGGTACCAGGGGGAGAGCAACGTTACGACTCATTACAGCTACCGGAGATTGTTTACCAGCATGATAGACAGCTGGAGAAAAGCCTGGGGAGTAGAGTTCCCATTCTATTTTGTACAGATTGCGCCCTATACCTATGGCGACAATCATATCAATGGTGCCTTTTTAAGGGAAGCACAAAGTCAGGCAGCATCTTTTCCTAAAACCGGCATGGTTGTAGTAAGTGATTTAGTGGATAACATCAAGGACATTCATCCCAAGCTTAAAAAAGAAGTTGCTGCAAGGCTTGCTGGTTATGCACTTGGTGAAACCTACGGCGTTCAGGGCTTGCATTACAAGAGTCCCGTTTACGCATCCCATGTTGTAGAGAAAGGTACAATTCGTGTATCATTCAAGGATGTGCCTAGTACCCTGGTTTCAAAAGGCGGTGAACCTACTGATTTCATGATTGCTGGAGCTGATGGCAGGTTTGTTCCGGCTAAGGCTAAGATTGAAGGAAAAACGGTTGTTGTATCAAGCAGAGAAGTGAAGGAGCCTGTGGATGTAAGGTTTGGTTTTACAAATACTGCCATGCCCAATTTATTTTCTGCTGAGGGGCTACCAGTTAATCTATTCAGGACGGATAAGTAGTTGGTAGGCGACAGGAAAGGCAGGAGGGAAAAGGCACGAGGGAAAAGGCATGAGGGGAAAGGCAAAAGGGACGAGGCACTAGGCACGAGTCAAAAGGGACGAGGGACGAGGGAAAGGCATGAGGAAAAGG
>JBDLUZ010000040.1:0-11690 GCA_039805045.1 Bacteroidota bacterium
TGCTCCCAACAGGGTGATAAAGCAATTCCCTGAGCCTGAAGCTACTGTTAAGGTAAATAGGGTTATATACCTGACAATCAATAGATTAATACCTCCTACCATTGCAATGCCCAATTTGATTGGAATGAGTCTTAGAAATGCGTTGCTTGAGTTAAGATCGCTCGGACTCAAACTCGGCGATACATCTTTTGTTCCAGATATTGCCAAGAATGCAGTTAAGGATCAATTAAACGGAGGGTTATCGATAAAACCGGGAGATCCGATTAGAATGGGCTCTTTAATTGACTTACAGATCGGTGCTGGTGTGGTAGGAGATGAGTTGCCGGTACCTGATTTATTTGGCTTGAATTATCAGGAAGCTTTGCTTGTTATTGAGGTGAACGGACTAAATCCGGGTGTTGTAATGCTGGATGATAATCTGTCTGATACAGCTGCGGGTTTTGTGTACTGGCAAAATCCTATGCCCATCAATGAGCAGCTGCAGACAAATAAAATCAGGTCTGGTCAATTGGTTGATATTAAACTAGGTATATCAAAACCTGAATCGAGGCCTGATTCGTTAAATAATGCAAACAAATAAAATTTCAGATAGATGAAAACAATGAATGTTAAGGAAGTTCAAAGCAGAATTGAAGCTGGTGATAACCTCAATTTACTTGATGTCAGGGAGCCTATGGAGCATGATGATTTTAATATAGGCGGTATATTGTTGCCCCTGGGTGATATCAGGGTTGGAGATACCGCTACAATTGATCACCTGAAGGATCAGGAAATAATCATTTATTGCAGAAGCGGGAATAGGAGTGGACAGGCATGTATGGTTCTGGAATCTCTGGGTTTTACAAATGTTATTAATGTTTCGGGTGGTATGCTCGCCTGGCAGGATACATTCCCGGGATAAATATTTGCGAGTGTTATTCCATTGTTGTTTTGCCGAGGTCAATCAGGGCCCTGCGGAGTATCAGATCAATTAACTCTTTGCTGAACTTTTCAACTGAAGCAGGATTGAGTGAAGCCGTTTGTATAGTCCATAGCAACGTGCCGGAATGTGCATCAAATAAATTTCCTTCCATGAAATATTTCTTATCGGTAACATAGTATCCAGGATCATACATGAAAGGATACCAATAAGAATAAAAACTTCTGAATTGTAGTCCGTATCCTGGGAAAGGACCATAGTATGGCATGCCTCCGGGGAAATACCGAGTTTCGCTTGTTTTGTCGATCAGGTTGATGGTAAATATTAAATCGCAGTCAAGTGATTTGATCTTATCCATCATCGCTTCAACAGTTGGTGGAACTTTATCCGCAATATTAGGTATAAAGTAGTCTAGGCTTTTTTCAGGTGCATACCCCTGGGCCTTTGTGGTACTCACCATATTCGCTTCCAAGTGCTCTCGTACGTGTGGATTTTTTATAAGTGCAGCCACGAAAATTCTTGAGATATTAAGTGGTTTTTCATAGCTTTTGTTTGTCCAACTATAGGTTACTTTACTGGATGCTCCACACCCCATCAAACTGAAACCCAGCGTTAGAAAAAGCAACATATTGGTAAGTATTTTTTTCATCATAAAACTTTGATGCAACTTAAAGTAAGAGAGCGATCCAATGGGATCGCTCTCTATTTTATAATTGACAAAGCTGATAAATGATAAAAAAGCTGTTACAGATTTATCGTGCAGCCAGTCATTATATTAATGCCGGCCATCGGGAAATAAAAGTTATTCCTACTTACCTCACCGCCAAATTGGTATGAATACGTATAGCCATTAGGGGCATAAGCAGCATTCAGAAAATTATTTAGCTGAAAAAAAAGATCGATGGATTTTATTTGTTTAAGCTGAAAGGAATGCATCAGCTGTAAATCATTAATCATAAATGCATCAAGTCTTCTGTCTTTTCGGGATGTGTTGTCAAGGAATTGTGCACCTACATATTTTGAAATAAGTTTTAGCTCTCCATTTTTCCAGGGTAATATGGATAGCGTTGCATTATTTACAACTGACGGTGAAAAAGCAATATTTGTATTGTTGAAAACTGTTGCAACCTGACCTCCAGCATCATAATCATCATAATAGTCAGTGAATGTTTTTATTTTATTCCTGCTCAATGCAAGGTTATTGCTGAATTTAAGCAAGTCGTTAAGCTTGAAACTTGTTTCAATTTCAACACCGGTTCTGTAGCTGTTCGCAATATTCGTTCTGGTATAAGCGCCCACATCATTTACTTTTCCGGTAAGTACCAGTTGGTTGTTGTAAAACATGCCATAAGCGGTTACAATTAAATTTACTTTGCCAATATTCGTTTCAAATCCACTTTCCAAATCATGTAATGTTTCATGTTTGGGAGAGCCCTGCTCACTTACTTCAAAATCATCGCGGTTGGGCTCTTTGTTGGCAATTGCATAAGAAATGAATGCGGACAAGTTATCCTTTGTTAATCTTGCGCCCAGTTTGGGGTTAACAAAGAACCATTGTCTGTCAACCTGTAGCTTCGGGTTATCTCTGAAACCATCAATCCTGTAGGAAACTGATCTCAGTTGTAAATCAGCAAACATATTGATAAGTCCATCTTTCTTAAGCCATTTTCCAAATACGTGATTTTCTCTTTTAACTGCATCATGATCGTACCATTTCTGGTCTTTGGAAATGCTGCTTTCGGCCCAGATAATCTTTCCGAAATGCTGCCCTGTATACTGATTGGTTCCTCCACCCAAAATGATTTCATTTTTTGCATCAATGCGCTGAAACGAAAAATTACTGCCATAAAAAATATTGTCAAGCCAAAGCTGCCGTATCAGGTCAGTCTCAGTTAAATTAATGCCATTGACCTGAGGTGTGGGAATACCATATTTTTCATAGGATTCATCAGCCTTGTATTGCTCATAATAACCCTGACCTTTTGTTGCAAAACCTGCCAAAGAAAAATTCCATGTTGTGTTTAATTTTTTGTTGTAAAACAACTGGTAATGGGTTTGGGTGTAATTATCAGTTTCATTGTCATAAGGACTGTCTGCTTTCTCAGTTCCTGCACTGTTAAAGGTTCTGTCTGACGTAAGTTTGTCCTCCGGGATACCATACCAGGCCTGGTATGTTTTTTCTTTTCCGGAAAATATATTCAGCCTTAGAGATGATTTTTCCTGAATGCTTGCCGCAGAGAAGTAAAATGACTTGAGGTCGCTTGATGCCCTGTCTATATAACCATCACTGGCAAGAGAAGACAACCGCAGGTCTAAAGTGTATCTGTTATTGATGAGTCCTGTTCCAGCCTTTACCGTATGCTTCCTCGTATTGAAGGAGCCCATGCTATTGCTGATTTGTCCGTATGCCTTTTCACTCACCTCATTGGTGAGCAAATTGACTGTTGCACCAAAGGCTCCGGTACCGTTTGAGCTTGTCCCAACTCCACGTTGCACCTGAATACTGTTTGTGGAGGAAAGTATATCTGGCAGATTTACAAGAAATGCTCCCTGTGATTCAGCATCATTGAAGGCGATGCCATTTAAAGTGAAGTTTATTCTTGAAGGATCTGTGCCCCTGATCCGAATGCCTGTATAGCCAATGCCATTGCCTGCATCTGCATTGGCAACTGCTCCGGGAATCTGATTGAGTAAAAACGGAATGTCTTGACCCAGGTTATTTTTTTCAATTGTTGATTTCGTGATAAGGGTCTGAGTAAATGGATATTCCTTTGCAGCCCTTACAGCTCTTATTTCAATTGAAGGCATTAGCTTACTCTTCGGAAGTGTTTTTACACTGTCGCGGACTGCATTTGATTGGCTTAACGCTGAAAGACTGCCTAGAATGAAAAGGCACGAAGCGAGTAAATTTTTTTTAACACTCATACTGTTTTTGTTTTGTCCGATAATGAAAAAATATCAGCCAGGTTGACAAAAACAGGAAAGGATAACAAGAGCTGTTTCTTCCTTCCCTGCGCAGGCATTATCCTGATCAGGTTCTAACGGGTTTAATCTCAGCCGTATTGATAAATACAGCACCCCGGGAACAATGCGAAATTAGACATTAGTTGTTATTCCTTCCGAATTAATTGTAAAATAAATGTCATGTAACTTTATGCTTGCTTATGCGTATATGGATGTTACCTAATTACACACAAATATTTTTTATGAAACCTCTTTTTTTTGTTTTAGTAAGTTTTATATACTTCAATGCAGCAGCTCAAGATAAAGTCATTATGAACGACAAAAATGTGGTTTTGAGAGACTTGGGCGAGTTTAAAGGCATCAATATAAAAGGTCCGTTTAAGGTGTATTATTCCCAGAGTGCCAAGCATGCAGTTGGCGTAAGTGCTTCTACAGAGTCTGCTCGTGATAAAATCACCACACGTGTTTCAGCAGGTATTTTGAATATAGAACTTGATGGTGCCTCCATGAGCTGGTGGGGGAAAAATCCTGAATTCAAAGTGTATATTTCTTCACCTGAAATTAAAAATATACAGGCCTCTGGGGCCGTTAATTTTTTGATTACTGATCTGATCAAGTCTGAGGAACTGACCTTGAAGTTTACTGGTGCCAGTGATTTTTATGGAAAGCTTAATTGTGGATCTCTTACGCTGAGCTTTACAGGTGCTTCTGATATTGAAATAATGGGAAGTGCAGATAGGGTGGTTGCAGATCTCACAGGGGCAAGTAAACTATCCGGTGCTTCATTTAAGGTGGGTGATGCTGAGTTAAAAGCAACTGGTGCTTCTACCATTAAGCTTGGTGTTTCTGGTGCATTGGGTGCGAATGCTACCGGTGCCAGTTCTATAACTTATTATGGATCTCCTAAAAGCCTTTCAACAAAGGCAACTGGAGCAAGCAGTGTAAAAAAAGGAAACTGAACTCGAAGAAACTAAAAAGAAAAAAGCAACCAATTGGTTGCTTTTTTTGTTGCGAAGACTGGGATCGAACCAGTGACCTTCGGGTTATGAGCCCGACGAGCTACCGCTGCTCTACTTCGCATTGCAAATGTACACTAAAATCTAATATCACCAAAACAAATTTGAACATGTTACCTTTGCATGATATATGAAGTCCGGATTTGTAAATATTATCGGTAAGCCCAATGCAGGAAAAAGTACTTTATTGAATGCATTAATAGGAGAAAAGTTGGCAATTGTTTCCTCCAAAGTTCAAACTACCCGCCACAGGATCAGGGCATTTCTCAATGGTCCAGATTATCAAGTGGTTTTTTCTGATACACCTGGTGTCATTGAACCCAGATATAAGTTGCATCATAAAATGATGGAAGCAGTTAAATCTAGTATGGAGGATGCAGACTTATGTTTACTTATGGCAGATGTCAGGGATGATTTTGAAGAATTGGATTCTCTTTTCACTGCCTTATCATTGAAGGTTAAGGCAATTTTGGTATTGAATAAAATGGACATGGTAAAGCCTTCGAGAATTGAAGAAGCCATTTCATTTTTCAGTAACAAGAAGTATTGTTCTGATATCATAGCCGTTTCTGCATCTAAAAAAAGCCACCTGGATGCACTCCAGCAGAAAATAATAGATTCTTTACCAGAGGGAGAACCCTTTTATGATCAGGAGGATCTCACCGATATGCCTACCAGATTTTTTTGCGGTGAGCTGATTCGTGAAAAAATCTTTGAATTATTTGATGAAGAAATTCCATATCAGTCCACGGTGCTTGTTACAGCATTTGAAGAGAAGTCTACACTGATTAAAATTTCTGCAGATATCATTGTACAGCGGGAATCACAAAAGGCAATCATTTTGGGTGCAGGTGGGATTATGATTAAAAAACTAGGAACCTCTGCCCGGCAATCAATTGAGTTGTTTCTCGACAGCAAGGTTTTTCTTGAGATTTTTGTGCGGGTAAGAAACAATTGGCGCAACAACGACTCACATCTGAGGGAATACGGCTACCATGTTTAATAGGTTGAATGTCAAAATGTTTTTTTTATTGCTGATGGTTGCTGTGAGACTTAACGCACAGTTGATGATTGAGCAAGGACCTTCTGCATCTACACGAGATGGTGGCATATACATTTATGGCCTTACAGGTAAGGAAAACAAGTTGCGGTATGAGAAAATCAATGGTTCACCTTTTCTGGATGAAGCATGGAAAAACGCAACACTATACGACAGTAAAGGGAATACTTTTGGAAAGTTTAGGGTTAGATTGAACTTGGCAACTCATGAAGTACATTACCTGGATAAATCGGGTATTGAAAACTCGGATAATGTTCAGATTGCGCGTGTAGAGCTAGACAGCAGCTACATATCAAAAGGAGAGGGGCGCGTATTTAGCAGTGATGAAGAAGTAATAAGAAGTAAATTCAAGGGACAAGTAAAATTTGCCGTTCACCTGAATGATGGCTACTACACCCTGATGAGAGTCACTGTTAGGGAAGTATCAAAGTCGGATTCTTTGTTCAGCACCATGAACAGGTATTTTTTCAAAGACAAGAATTTCTATTTTTTGAAATCAGGAAGACAAACAGTTTATCTTAAACGGTTGAGTTTCCAGGAATTGAGAAGATGCATTTCTGCAGAAAAATGGCCCCTGCAAAGAAATGATTTTTCAGGTAATCCTGTCAGCCAGGAAGAAGAAGTCCTTGGTTTACTTAATCTAATCAATAAAGGCCTCAGCAGAAATGATTGAAGCCTATGTTGTACCTTTGGGCGTAATTAAAAATACAGTATGAAGCAATTCATCATTAAATATATACTGTTGGTCTTGTTCTGTTTGTCAATACCATTTGTATATGGACAATCAGGGCAGGGGTATTTACCCGTGTCGGATTTCAGTAACGCTGCATTTACGCTCGCAGTTTATGAAGTTAACTTTGAAGGTGTTCAGCAGAATAGCAATTCAGGTAGACTGCCTTATGCATCCATAAAAGGCAGTCCGTTCTACATGGATCAATATCACCCGGCAGATTTATTTGGGGCAAATGGAAAGTATAGCGGAAGGATGCAGGTTAAATTGAATATGGCTTCTCAAGAAGTATATTTCATTGGTGAAAAAGACAAGGAATATGTTGCTCCGGTGTCATTTTCAAAGCGGGTGGTGATTTTTTCGGATGATGCAGGTAAAGATACACTGGCCGTTTTTGAAAGAAATATTCCAGGTCTACAGCTTAATAACCGTCCTATTGCTGATTATGTTGAGGAAATGGTGAATGGGAAAGTTAAGTTATACAAGTATACCAAAAGATATGTTGCCTCGGCAGACTCCTTGTTTGGAACATTGAAAAGATACTATTTTGCAAATACAGAGCATTATTTTCTTTCAGATGAAAGAGACGTACTTCTGATTAAAAAGATGAACCTGTCTGGTATTGCAGATTTACTGGGCGATAGGGGAACCTTACTAAAGTGGGCTGAACAAAATCGACTTAATCCCAAAAGGGAAGAAGATCTTGTTGCATTAATCAGGAGATGGAATTTTGAAATCGCATATAAATAACAGGTATTCAATTACCCCAAAAAACAAAAAATGCCAGGATTTACCCTTGCAATCGTAGGACGCCCAAATGTGGGCAAAAGCACTTTTTTCAATAGATTACTCGAGCAGCGCAAAGCTATTGTTGAAGATACACCTGGAGTTACCAGAGACAGACAATATGGTATTTCTGAATGGAATGGAAAAACTTTCAATGTAATTGATACTGGCGGTTTTGTTCCTGATGGGGTAGAGGTTTTTGAAAAGGAAATCAGGGAACAGGTAATGATCGCTGTGGAAGAGGCAAATGCCATTGTATTTATGGTGGATGTTACTACAGGAATAACAACCCTTGATGAGGCGATGACTTCAATCTTGAGAACTGCAAAAAAACCTGTTTTTCTTGTGGTGAACAAAGTAGATAACTCAGCCAGGCATATTGATGCAACTGAATTTTATTCACTTGGTATTGAACATACATTTTTTGTTTCTTCCATGTCTGGCAGTGGAACAGGTGATATACTGGATGAGGTATCAAATTTGATTACAATTGATGTTGATCAACCTAGTGAAGATTTACCAAGAATTGCAATAATAGGTCAACCTAATGTAGGAAAATCGTCTTTGTTGAATGCAATGGTGGGTTCTGAACGCACAATTGTAAGTGACATTGCCGGCACAACCAGGGATACGATCCATACCCACTATAATCTTTTTCAAAAAGAGTTTATATTGATAGATACAGCTGGTATCAGGCGTAAAACAAAAGTGCATGAAGACCTCGAATTCTACTCTGTAATAAGGGCAATTAAAGCAGTTGATGAAGCAGATGTATGTCTGATTATGATTGATGCTGAGAAGGGCATTGCACAACAGGATTTAAATATTTTTTCTCTTGCCGTTAAAAAAGGGAAAGGGGTTGTGATGATTGTGAACAAGTGGGATTTGGTTGAAAAGGCAACCAATACTGCCAGAGACTATGAAAAAGAATTGAAAAACAGGCTTGCCCCATTCACTGATGTTCCCGTACTTTTCATCTCTGCAAAAGAAAAAACGAGGATTTTTAAAGTCATTGAAACCGCCCTTGAAGTGTGCGAAAACAGAAAGCGAAGAATCCAGACATCAGTACTCAATGAAGAGATGCTTAAAGTAATTGAAGCATATAGACCTCCTGTAGTCAGGGGCAATTCAGTCAAGATCAAATTTGTAACACAGATACCTACAGCAGTCCCAAGTTTTGCCTTTTTTACAAATTATCCGGATGATATAAAAAATCCGTATCGCAATTATCTTGAAAACCAGCTCAGGGAAAAGTTTAATTTCAAAGGCGTTCCAGTGAGGATATTTTTCCGTAAAAAATAAAGAAGGGCGGCTAAAAAGCCGCCCTGATTGATTATGACCCAAAACTATGAGCTAAAATTTATAGGCTAATGCTAAAAGGAAACTGCCATTAGACTGTGTTGCAGCACCATCTTTATTGAAGAATACTTTGTTGTTTGAAGACTCAAATCGTAACTCAGGTATGATGGTTAGTCCACCCAATTTTATATTTCCTGAAATTGTGTTGGCAAAAATATTGCCACCAGATGCTGCAGTTCCGAGTGCTGAGAGCTGATTTTTATCTCCAAACACTTCTGATCTTAATGTCAAGCCGAATTTCTTGGCTGGATCATAGTTAAGGTACAGCGCTGAACCAGACCAGGTACTGGCATCGCCGTATGTTCCGGATGTCTTAGTGGATGTGCTGTTGATTGTACCGTTATAGCCCAGATTAAATTGATTATTTATTTTGGCTGTAAAAACTACATCAAACTGTCTGATTTTTGCTTCATCAGCCGGACGTTGACCACCTACATAATTGACATATACCTTTATATCGTCTGTAATAGCCTGACTAACCTGCAATAACAAAGATTTTTTGTTGCCATCTGGAGCTTTTCTATAGTCTGTCGGGTTTGCAATGCCAATCATAATACCGGTACTACCGAAAGTGAGATCAGATTTCAGGCCAGTATGTAAAAACGGACCATAAGAAAACATATAAGACATGCTGTAGTTTCTGTTTGCATACGCATCTACCAATTCATATCCAACATGCGTGGCCCATGTACCCGCTGTGAATTTCAACCAGTCTGTTGCTGCAAAAGCTACATTCAGTTGTTTTACATAAGCTAAAACACCTTTGTCGTTGTAAGCAAATTCTTTAGCTCTTTTACCCGCACCAAAATCAGCAGTGGCGGAGAATTTCCCCGATGCGTAATCTACCTTGGCAGACAACATACCCAATGCCACTTTACCAGTGCTATTCGTAAAACTGGTTCTGTTATTGGAAGACGTTTTGCTGAAATCAGACCGGAAATAACCATCGATTGAACCTGTAAAGGTGAAGTTGGATGACTTTTCTTCAGCTGGTTTGGATTCAGTTGATGTTTGAGCTGAAGCCGTAAAAGGGAGAATTGCAATAGAAGCAATTAGGTAAAGATTTCGTATCATTGTTTTGGTTTTTAGTTCTTAAAAGAGGGGTACAGCAGTGGCGAATGTTCTAGTCCAACACCGCCATGCGCTGTGCCCTGTTTATTTTCAATTATCCTTTTTGTGGATTTCTTCCGTATTTTTCATCATGTTGCGTTGCATCCAGTCCCAGTTCTTCTTCTTCCTCACTAACCCTTAATGGCTGAATAAGATTGATGAACTTGAAAATGAGAAATGACACAACAAAAGAATAAGCCACAGCAATTCCCATCGCTTTCAGTTGGGTCAGGAAGAAAGTGGTGTTTCCGTAGAATAATCCATCACTTCCTGCACTGTTTACTGCTTTAGTGGCAAAAACACCCGTTAAAATCATGCCCACTATGCCACCTAAACCATGACAAGGGAATACATCGAGGGTATCATCAAGTTTAGACTTCTGTTTGTACAATACAGCAATGTTGGAAATAATAGCAGCAATTACACCAATAAATATGCTTTGAGGGATTCCAACAAATCCAGCACCTGGAGTTATGGCTACCAATCCAACCACAGCACCTATACAGAAGCCCATTACTGAAGGCTTTTTACCTTTCATTACATCAAAGAACATCCAAGAAAGCCCCGCTGCTGCTGCTGCTGTATTTGTAGTGGCAAAAGCAGACACCGCCAGTCCATTTGCACCAAGTGCAGAACCTGCATTGAAACCAAACCAGCCAAACCACAACAGTCCTGTTCCGATTAATACATATGGAACATTGGCAGGAGGTATTTCCACACCTTCCATGTGTGCTTTTCTGCGCTTCAGTACCAATGCACCTGCCAGAGCGGCACAACCTGCTGAAATATGAACAACAGTTCCTCCTGCAAAGTCAAGAGCTCCCATTTTAAACAGGAAGCCTTCCGGATGCCAGCTCCAGTGTGCCAGTGGTGCGTAAACCAATATGCTAAAAAGAATGATAAATAAGATGTAGGAAGTGAACTTAACACGTTCAGCAAGTGCACCCACAACCAAGCCCGGTGTAATGATGGCAAACATCAGCTGAAATAATGCAAAAAGTGTTTTTGGAATTGTTGGTGCAAGGCTCCACGGCTCAACATTGCTGACATCCTTGAAGAAGAAGTTAGTCATCGGATTACCAATAAATCCGCCTATCGAGTCTCCAAAACTGAGGCTGAAACCAAAGGTTATCCAGATCACAGTTACAACTCCAGCAGCAACTGTACTCTTGATCATTGTTGAAATCACATTTTTTCTGTGGACCATTCCACCATAAAAAAATGCCAGTCCTGGTGTCATCAGAAAAACAAGTGCTGTAGCAATCAACACCCAAGTAATGTCAGCTCCATTGTATACACCCTCCGTATCTTCAAAATTTGGAAGTACAGGAACAAAAATGGCAGCAATCGCAATTGCGGCAAGAACAATAAAAGGAAGTTTGTCTCTTAGAAATTTTGCATTCATTTTATCAAATTTGGGTTAAATATCAATTATTGATTCCAAAACTAATAAAAAGTAACCTTAAAAAGCAAATAAAATACATATATAAAAAAATGTAATATGTTTGTTGTGTTGTTCAAAAAATTTATAAAACATTGTAAATCAATATTTAAAACTTATTTTAGCAGTTTTAAGTCGTATAAAAAGGAAAATAATAATATACACATATAAAAAATCATAATATGTAATATGTAAAAAAGCCAGACAATTTGTTTTGTCTGGCTTAACGGGGAGAAAAAAATATGAATTAATGTACAAGCAAGCTGCTGTCTTTCTTTTCTAAAAGAGACGATCCCATAAGGAAC